>NZ_JANKBI010000019.1:0-122664 GCF_024622195.1 Murimonas intestini | reverse complement strand
TCCCAGGCTTATGCGGATGCACTGGATGAACAGGTGAACGGCCTTCTGTCATATCTGCACACTGAACTGGAGAGTGCAGATACCCGGGCAGGAGAGAGCGGAGATCAGTCAGAAGGGTATCTGGTAGAAAACAGGTTCCTGGAAGGGTATTCCAATATCAGCTATCAGCTGTATGACAGCTCAGGGGAGCAGATACTTTCTAATAACAGTCTTACAGAGGGCCAGCTGATGCAGCTGGGTAATTTTATTATCCTGGACTTCGGAAAGGGCACAGTTGATACAGACTATGTAAAGAACATGGATTTTCAGGGATATCCAGAGAGAGTGACAGAGTCTGCTTTAGCCGGAAAAAGGCTGGTGATAGGTGTTGACACTTCATTTCCTGTAAGGGACAGGCTGTCAGTTGCAAGAGATACATTTTTTGAGATCAGAGATTCATCTAATATAATGATGACCCTGGAAGCTTTTTTATATGCGGTACTGATACTGCTCTATGTCCATCTGGCCATCACCGCGGGGCAGAGAGAGAAAAAGGATAAAGTCATCCTGCGGCCTGAGGATTACATACCGCTTGAATTTTTGCTGCTGCTGGGGTGCATAGGAGTTGGACTGTTTTGGGTCCTGATGTATGAGCTTATAGAAAATGCGGGGGTGGACCGCTTTTCAGTCCTGACTGCAAGTATGCCGGCGCTGGTGATCCATACAAGTATTGTTGTGGTATATCTCAGCATTGTCAGGAGAGTAAAGGCGAAAGTGGAGTGGAAACACACACTTCTAAAGCAGTTCGCCGACAGGATCGCAAAAGCATCTGAGTTTAAAAATGTAGTGCTGCAGACCATACTGACTTTTGTGATATTCATGTCGGTCAATTACATCTGCATAGTTTACGGAAATTTGCCTGTCAAGATCATATTGGCCGGGGTGGATCTTCTTATGTGCGGGCAGCTGATCCGCTGGTCACTGCAGAGGATGGAGATGTACAACAGCATCAACATGATCAACAGGGGAGAGCTGGACAGGTACCACCTTGATATAACTCATTTCAGAAAGGGGTCAGAGAGGACCCTGGCAGAAGCCATTAATTCCATTGGAAATTCCTTCACCAAGATGCTGGATGAGAATACAAGGGCGGAGAGGATGAAAGCTGATCTGATAACAAATGTGTCGCACGATATTAAGACGCCGCTTACGTCTATTATAAATTATGTGGACCTGCTAAAGGGGCTGAAACTGGATAATGACGAGGCTGAAGAATATCTGAGAGTGCTGGATGAGAAATCCCAGAGACTTAAGACACTGGCGGAGGATCTTGTGGAAGCATCCCGCATCAGTTCAGGAAGCGTTAAAGTTGAACTTGAGACTATGGATTTCAGGGAACTGCTTCTGCAGGCGGGAGGGGAATTTGAAGGTCTGCTGAAAGAAAGAGAACTTGAACTCATCACAGATGTGCCGGAAGGGGCAGTGCTGGTGAAGGCGGACAGGAGGCATATGTGGCGTGTCGTGGAAAATCTGTTTTCCAATGCGGCTAAATATTCTATGCCGGGGACGCGGGTATACGCTGAGCTGTTTCCGGATGGAGATGCGGCAGTGTTTACTCTCAAGAATATATCCGAACAGCCGCTGAATATAAGGGCAGAGGAATTGATGGAACGTTTTATGCGTGCTGATTCCTCCAGGACAACAAAGGGGAACGGCCTGGGGCTCTCAATTGCAAAAGACCTGACAGTCCTCCAGGGAGGAGGATTTAATATTCTCCTGGACGGAGACCTGTTTAAAGCTGTCATCAGGTTTCCAATGGATGAAGGGTCGTCAGATACGGCCCTTAACTCGGAGGAACTGAGAGAGAATTTGTAAATGTGATAAATTCAGGGGGATGCTGCATCAGCAGCATCCCCCTGTCAGATAATATCATATTAAAAATTTTATGCGTGTGCCGGTGTCAAAGCGCCGTCAGGCTCATTTGCGCTCTCGGTTTCCTCTTCGTCATCATCGGAGGGGGCAGCAGTATCTTCCAGCGCCTGCTCATCAAGAGGTGATTCCTCAAGAGCGGCAACTCCCTCTTCCTCTTCATCATCATGAGGGATATATTTGTCAAAGATTTTTACAAAGAACTTGGCATTTATAAATGCGATCAATGAAAATCCGATCATTATCCATACGATAGCTCCGTATACCAGGACGATAGGGAGAAGAATAGTAGCTCCCAGCGGGATATATGTGATGAGCATCATCAGGATGGTGAACGGCAGGTGGCGGATTGACATCAAAATAGCATTTTTAAATGTATTTTTGAGAGTATTATCAAATTTGGAGAGCAGCGGGAAAATGTAAAGCATCACCATAAGGTAGATAAATGTGATCATTCCCAGTCCGTATTTGATTACCTGCATGAATCCTGAATCCAGATTCCTCATGATCATATAATCTGTGATCAGCACAATGCCGAGCACCAGCATGATCAGCCAGATCAGTATTCCCTGCTTCAGATTCTCCTTGAATGATTTGAGAAAGCTTCTAATAATGTATGACTCCTCATTGCGGGCCATCTTTAAAGTAACATAGTTCATTGCCGTCAGGGCAGGGCCGATTGTCACGATCGGTATACAGCAGATGATGAATATCACGTTCAAAATCATCAGATCGGCTACCTTCCCCATAAAGGTGAAGAACTTATTGTCCATATTAAATAGTCTGTCCATTGTAATACCCCTCTTTGGTTTTCTTTTCTAAAGAATTATTATAGCGGATATAGACTGAAAAAGCAAATAAATAAACTATAAAATAGAGGATTATATAAGAAAGATGGCAAACAGGAAATTATATGCAGGAATAAATTTGCAGATGTATGCAACAGAAGGGCGCAAAATAAACACTATATAACTGAAAGACATGCATGTCAGCAGTTTAAATCATCGATGATAAACGGGGGTGAGAGGATGGAACATGAAAGGGAGATAGCATCCAGGGCGGTAAAAGGAGACAGGGAGGCATTTGGGCGGCTGTATGAGCTGGTCTATAAGGACTTATACAGATTTGCCCTGTACATGCTGAAAAACTGCCAGGATGCCCAGGATATGGTGAGTGAGGCGGTGACAGATGCTTATGCGGGAATACAGGCTCTGAGGAATCCCGAAGTATTCCGGGCCTGGATATTTAAGATCCTTGCAAATAAATGCAGGAGAAAGCTGAAAGAGTACGCCGGAAGGACAGAAGAGCTACCGGGGGATCTGCCTGTATTCCCCAGAGATACTTCAGAGGATATGGATGTGAGAAATGCATTTTTAAGACTTACAGAGGAGGAGAGGCTGATTTTGTCACTCAGTCTGTTCGGAGGGTACAGCAGCAGGGAGATCGCAGAGACGCTGAACCTGAATGACAATACGGTGCGCTCAAAACAGAGCAGGGCATTGAAGAAGATGCAGAATGAACTGGAGGGCCGGAAAGGAGGAATCTGACATGGATGAAAATAAAGACAGGAAATTGGAAGCAGAAGATGAGAAGGAGCTGATGGAGAAGATCAGAAGATCTGCCGAAAAAGCGGAAATACCCCGGGAGCTGTCATGGGAAAATATGCAGAAGAAGCTGTGGGGGGAAGAGACAGACCAGGGAAAAGATGCTGAAAGCGCCGGAATATCTGCTGGGGGGACGCTAAAATCCCTGGATACGGATGAAAGGATAACAGGAAAGAGGGGGAAGCGGACCAGCAGATTATTTTATAAGTGGGGCGCCGCGGCTGCAGTACTGATACTTGTATTGGCAGGTGCGTGGCAGGTGAACAGGCTGGGACTCACTACCAGCAGCGGGCCGGATAAGCCTGAAGCTCTGATAACAGCGGAGAGTGAAAGTGAAGAAGCACAGGCGGCTGCGAAGGGAACGGATACAACAAAAAGTGCAGATACAGCAAAAGATGGAGGAAGTGAGGATCCGGCGGAAGAAGAGATTCCGGAAATTGATGGAATGGCGCCGGCAGGAAATTATGAAGAAGTATATGCTGCACTTGAGAAATACGAGAAAAGCCGCGAAAAGGAAAATATTGCGAGAGGGTATGATGCAGGTACAGGAGGCCCTGCAGAAGCAAACATGGAGGCAGGAGCAATAGAAGACAGTGCCCCCATGTACGGTGTAGAATCAGCAAAGTCCCAGCCGGCAGAAGAGGAGTCAGCCGGCGGATATTCCTCAACGAATGTTCAGGAACAGGGAGTGGATGAAGGAGATATTGTCAAGACTGACGGCAGATACCTGTATGTGCTTGACAACAGCGGTGCGGTCAGGATCATCAGTGCAGACAGAGGAGACATGAAGGAAATTGGAAGAATCGTGATACCGGATCTGGGAGAGACAGTTGAGGAAATGTATCTGGACAATGACAGGCTTTGCCTTGTGGCATCCGGATCATCCATGCTGGTAGATGAAAGGGAGGACGGAGCCTACACCTTCTCAGAGGATTCTTATGTGAATCTGTACACTTACAATATTGCGGACAAAAGCCTTCCAAAACTGGAAGGAATCGTAAAACAGGACGGATACTACCAGACATCGAGAAAGAATGGAGACTATATATATTTATTTACCAGGTTCATGCCGCAGATCATGCCGCTTATGGAGGACAGCAGCTATATACCCAGAGCAGGCAGCGAAGATATTCAGGCGGGAAGCATCTATCTGCCAAAATCTGTCCAGAATGAAGATTATCTGGTCATCTCAGGCATAGATATCAGATCACCGGGGGATGTAACAGATGCAAAGGCGCTGGTATCCTCGGCTGATAATTATTATGTGAGCACTGATAATATCTTTATCTGTATGAATGACTGGAAAAGCGGAGGACGGACCACACAGATTATCAAATTCCATTATGAGGAGGGAAAAATAATCCCGGCTGCTGCAGGTAGTGTGAACGGATATATCAATAATACATTCTCACTGAATGAATATAAGGGATACCTGCGGATAGTGACAACGTCATGGGAGGATACTTCGACAAATGCCCTGTATATTCTGGATGAGTCCATGAATATCTGTGCAAAGCTGGAGAATCTGGCTAAAGGAGAGACGATACAGTCAGCCAGATTTATGGGTGACATCGGATATTTCGTGACATATAAACAGGTAGACCCCCTCTTCTCAGTGGACCTGAAGGATCCAAGGAACCCGAAGATCCTGGGTGAACTGAAGGTCACAGGATTTTCCTCATACCTGCATTTTTACGGGGAAGATAAGCTGCTGGGCATCGGAACTGAAACAGATCCGCAGTCAGGTGAATGGCTGGGAGTTAAACTTTCTATGTTCGATACATCAGATCCGTCAAATGTCCTGGAAGAAGATAAATATGTAATGAAAAGATTCGATGACTGCCCCGGAATGTATAATTATAAGGCTGTCATGATAGACAGCGGGAAGAATCTGTTTGGGATCTCCTGCATAGGCAAAGACAGTGCCTACCTGGTGTTCTCTTACGATGAGGAACAGGGATTCATAAATGAATTTTCCTATTATTTTGACGGG
Source organism: Murimonas intestini (assembly GCF_024622195.1). Taxonomy (NCBI): domain Bacteria; kingdom Bacillati; phylum Bacillota; class Clostridia; order Lachnospirales; family Lachnospiraceae; genus Murimonas; species Murimonas intestini. The sequence continues at coordinate 117,159 of NZ_JANKBI010000019.1, read as the reverse complement.
GATGGGGAAGAATACTATGACAGCTACAGCAGAGCGTATGATTCACGGGGAATCTATATTGGGGATACTTTCTATCTTATCTATTCAGATGCCATAAGGGCGTATGATATGGAAAACGGATTCTCACAGATCTCCAAACTGGAAATTGATTAGGCATAGCCGTCAGACCGCTGCAGAACAGATGACGTACATCTGTTTTGCAGCGGTTATCTTTAGCGGGAAATAGTGTAATAGAAATGTAAAAATAAGGTGTAATAGCTTGCGCAGCAGGGAAGAATAAGCTATACTAAGGAAAGAAAAGATGATAGGACAAAGGAGTTCGAACAATGGAATTAGTGACAGTAAGGGAAATTTATCGTGACAGAGAAAAATATTTGAATAAAGAAATCAGTGTTGGCGGATGGGTAAGAAGCGTGCGTGATTCCAAGACGTTTGGTTTCTTAGTACTGCATGACGGCACATTTTTTGAAACACTGCAGGTTGTATATCATGACAAGATGGAAAACTTTACAGATATCTGTAAATTAAATGTAGGAGCTGCTGTTGTGGTAAAGGGTATTCTTGTACCGACACCCCAGGCAAAGCAGCCGTTTGAGATACAGGCAGAAGAGGTTGAGATTGAGGGAGCATCCGCATCCGACTATCCTCTGCAGAAAAAACGCCACAGCTTTGAATATCTGAGGACGATCTCACATCTGCGTCCAAGGACAAATACATTCCAGGCGGTATTCAGGGTGCGCTCTCTGATCGCCTATGCGATCCACCAGTTTTTTCAGGACAGGGATTTTGTGTATGTGCATACACCGCTTATTACAGGAAGTGACTGTGAGGGAGCTGGGGAGATGTTCCAGGTGACAACCATGGATCTGGCAGATATCCCAAAGACAGATGACGGAAAAGTGGATTTTTCCAAAGATTTCTTTGGGAAGGCTACGAACCTGACAGTCAGCGGACAGCTCAACGGAGAGACATTTGCCCAGGCATTCCGCAATATCTATACTTTTGGACCAACCTTCAGGGCAGAGAATTCAAACACAACACGCCACGCTGCAGAATTCTGGATGATTGAGCCGGAGATAGCATTTGCTGATCTTCAGGATGACATGATTCTTGCAGAAGCCATGCTGAAATACGTGATCCGTTATGTCCTCGAGCATGCGCCTGAGGAGATGGAGTTCTTTAATTCATTTGTGGACAAGGGGCTTCTGGACAGGCTGAATCATGTGCTTAATTCTGATTTTGCCCGTGTGTCATACACTGAGGCAGTAGAGATACTTGAAAAGAATAATGACAAATTTGATTATAAGGTTTCATGGGGATGCGACCTTCAGACAGAGCATGAGCGCTATCTGACAGAGCAGATCTACAAACGTCCCGTATTCGTGACTGATTATCCCAAGGAGATCAAGGCGTTCTACATGAAATTAAACGAAGACGGAAAAACCGTGGCAGCCATGGACTGCCTTGTCCCCGGCATCGGTGAGATCATCGGAGGAAGCCAGAGGGAGGATGACTACGGTATTCTTATGGGACGTATGGAAGAGCTGGGCCTTAAGCCTGAAGACTATGGCTTCTATCTGGATCTGCGCAAGTACGGTTCAACCAGGCATGCAGGGTTTGGCCTGGGATTTGAGCGCTGTGTGATGTATCTGACAGGCATGTCAAACATCCGTGACGTAGTACCATTCCCGAGGACAGTGGGGAACTGTGAGCTGTAGGAGAACAGGCGCGGCGGCATCCGGCCTGCAGAGGGACATGCAGGATGCCGTTATACAGGGGAAGTTCTGACCGCTGCCCGCTGGGATAAATAACAGCGGCGCACGGAAACAGGACAGTGATAATAATTAATAGGAGGAACACTCATAATGGGGAGCAGGATATTAATAGTAGACGATGAAAAAGAAATCGCAGATGTAGTAGAGCTTTATCTTAAAAATGAAAATTATGAAGTCATCAAGTGCTATAACGGTACGGATGCACTGAAATGCGTGGAGGAGAATACTCCGGACATGGCGCTTCTGGATGTGATGCTGCCAGATATTGACGGCTTCACCATATTGCAGAAAATAAGGGAGACATATACATTTCCTGTTATTATGCTCACAGCAAAGACAGAATACATGGATAAGATCAACGGACTTACCCTGGGAGCGGATGACTATATCGCAAAGCCTTTTAATCCGCTGGAGCTGATCGCAAGAGTTAAGGCCCAGCTGCGCAGGTTCACTAAGTATAATGAGGGCAGCAAGCCTCAGGAGGATGTGATTGACTTTGCTGGCCTTGTGCTGAACAGGAGCACGCATGAGTGCACATATAACGAGAAGGAGCTGACCCTGACACCGATAGAATTTGATATTCTCTGGATACTCTGTGAGAACAGGGGACAGGTTATCAGTTCAGAACAGCTTTTTGAACAGGTGTGGAAGGAGAAGTATTATAAGAACAGCAATAACACTGTCATGGTACACATCCGGCATCTGCGTGAAAAAATGAGCGGTCCGACGGGTAAGACAGACTTTATCAAGACAGTCTGGGGAGTGGGATACAAAGTTGAAAAATAATTACAGGAAATTAAAGACGGGCCTGCTGGTCAGGACACTGCTGATCTCACTTCTGGCTATGGGAGTGGGATATGCTCTGCTGAAAATCGTTATTGACGGTATCTTTCAGAAGAGCTTTCCGGCTTTGGTTATTAAGCTGCTCATGAAGTTCGGTATGGAACATGAGGCAGCCAACCAGCTGTACGGAAGAGTGTTCATGGACAACAAGGGCCTGTTTTTAGGTATTGGGTTTGTATTGCTGTTCCTGTTGTTCTTTTACATTGCGATCAGCAAGATGACAAGATACCTGGATGACATAGGAAAAGAGATTGAGAATATACTGAGCGATTCTGATGCCCCGGTAACTCTCGTTCCGGAGCTAAGGCCGCTGGCCGAGAGGCTGACTACGCTGAAGATGACACTTAAGAGGCGTGAAAATGCGGCGATTGAGAGCGAGCAGAGGAAAAATGACCTGGTGGTGTATCTGGCCCATGACCTGAAGACTCCACTGACGTCCGTGATCGCATATCTGACTATGCTGGACGAGCAGCCGGATATGGGAGCGGAGGAAAAGGCAAAATATATCCATATTTCTCTGGAAAAGGCCATAAGGCTGGGGGAACTTATAAGTGAGTTCTTTGAAATAACAAGGTTCAATCTGCAGGATATTGTTCTGGAGAGAGATGTCCTGGATGTATCCATGATGCTGGAGCAGCTGGCTGATGAGAGTTACGCTGTGTTAAGTGAGAAGGATCTCACATGTTCCATACAGACGGATGAAGGCCTTCTTGTGAACGGCGATCCTGATAAACTGGCAAGGGTCTTTGATAATCTGCTCAGAAATGCCATAGCCTACTGCTACAGGGGGACGAATATAGACATTCAGGCCCACGGCCATAATGGAAGCATTATAATCACATTCACAAATCAGGGAGATCCTATACCGCCCCAGAAACTGTCTTCTATTTTTGAAAAGTTTTACCGGGTGGACAATGCGCGTTCCAGCCAGACCGGGGGAGCCGGACTGGGACTTTCTATAGCAAAAGAGATCGTAGAGCTGCATGGAGGAATTATCAGGGCAGAGAGCGACAGAGGGGGAATCTGTTTCACGGTACAGCTGCCGCTGTATCAGAAGCTGGATCTGAAAAAGAAGGGAAAGGCTGCAGCAAAGTCAGCCGCTAAGAACGGAGTGAAAAATAATGACAAGGGAAAAACGGAATAACACGGGCAGAAACAGTAATGGATATGCCGGTCCCGGCCAGGGCCAGTACCAGCGCCCCAATACAGGTCCATATGAAGGCCAGTACAGGGGGCAGAATGCCGGCCCATACGAAGGCCGGTACAGGGAGCCGGAAGCCGGCCCATACCAAGGCCAGTACAGGAAGCCGGAAGCCGGCCCGTATGAGGGTCAGTACCGGGGCCAGAATACAGGTTCGTATGGGGGCCAGTACAGGGATCCCAATGCAGGTCCGTATGAGGGGCAGTACCAGGGCCAGAATGCCAGTCCATATGGGGGCCAGTACCAGGGGCCGGATGCCGGTCCAAGGCAGGGCCAGTACAGAGGACAAAATGCAGGGCCATATGGAACCCGGCCGCAGGGGCAGTATCCCGGAGGGAGCGGCCCGAATGGGAAAAAGCCGAAGAAGAAAAAGACAGCGGGGGATGTGATCCAGATCATTCTTCTTGTGGTGGCTATCGGGATATTTTGTTTTGCCGCCTTTAAGCTGGCAACTATATGGCTGGAATACAAGAAAGGCACGGATGAGTACAGCGCTCTGGAGGAATACCTGGGTGATGAGGCGAAGTCGGAGCCAAAACAGGCAGATCCGGATGCTTTAGAGACAGAAGGAGTAAATGAAGACGGGGAAGTCATTGCGGCCAGCCCTGTGGATTTTGACAGCCTCAGAAAGATCAATGATGAGATCATAGGATGGATCAAGGTGACAGCCCTTGATATCAGCTATCCTATCGCGCAGGCGGAGGACAATGAATATTATCTGCACAATACGTTCCAGAAAACATATAACTTCGCAGGCTGCATTTTTATGGACTACCTGAATAATAGTGATATGACGGACCCGAACACACTGATCTATGGACATAATATGAAAAACGGATCTATGTTTGGGAAACTGAAGAACTTTTATGAAGAAGGTGTGTATGAGAAGAGTCCCTATTTCTGGATATATACACCTGACAAGATATATAAATATGAGATCTTTTCATGCTCTGAGGTATATGCTGACAGTAAGACGTACCAGATGAATTTTGAGTCTGACGAGGATTTTCAGAAATATCTGAATGACGCGGTGGAGCGCTCTGTAGTTAAGAGTAAGACGGCAGTGACTAGTAAGGACAAGGTAGTTACCCTGTCGACCTGTACCGGAAATGATGCCACCAGATTTATAGTGCAGGGAAAATTGATTGAAACCTACGATTCTAAATAAAGTCTGATGATAAAGGCTGATGGGGAAAGGCAAAGGAGGATATTGTTATGGACAGTGTATCACGTCTGAGAGAAATGATTGAAGGCAGCAGCAATATTGTATTCTTCGGTGGGGCGGGAGTTTCCACGGAAAGCGGGATACCTGACTTTAGGAGCACTGACGGGCTGTATCACCAGCAGTATGATTATCCGCCTGAAACTATCTTAAGCCATACCTTTTTTATGAGGAACACAGAAGAGTTTTACAGGTTTTACAGGAATAAGATGCTTGTTCTGAACGCACAGCCAAATGCAGCCCATCAAAAGCTTGCGCAGCTGGAAGCAGAGGGCAAGCTGAAGGCTGTCATTACCCAGAATATTGACGGCCTTCACCAGAAGGCGGGCAGCAGGGAGGTTCTGGAGCTTCATGGGAGCGTCCACAGGAATTATTGCATGAAATGCCATAAATTTTATGATGCAGAGTATATGCTGGAATCACACGGTGTGCCAAAGTGTGAATGCGGGGGAACAATAAAGCCTGATGTGGTTCTCTATGAAGAGGGGCTGGACAATACGACACTTTCCAAGGCTGTACGTTACATATCTGAGGCTGATATGCTTATTATCGGAGGCACCTCACTTGTGGTATACCCGGCAGCAGGACTTGTGGATTATTATCAGGGGGACAAGCTGACAGTTATTAATAAGACTGTGACTCCCCAGGATAAGTATGCCAATCTTGTAGTTCAGGGAAGCATCGGGGAAATATTGGGGCAGATATAGGGAAAGATAGTTACGAAAGATCATATTTTTCAGTAAAGGAGCTGGGCTGGGAATGGAAAAGCTTAATTATGAAGTCGGAGATATAGTGAAGCTGAAAAAGCAGCATCCCTGCGGAAGCAGCGAGTGGAAAATCATGAGGGTCGGCGCTGATTTCAGGCTTCAGTGCCTGGGATGCGGACATCAGATCATGATAGCCAGGAAGCTGGTGGAAAAGAACACCAGAGGGCTGAGGAAGCCGGAGGATTAGTATATTAATAAGTTATTGTTTCTCCGTGACCAGTAACTTTATAACGTCCGATCTGCATATGAGTCAAAACGAGGGTTGACTTTTTGCAGATATATGGTGTAGTATATTGGCAGTAATTGATAAAAGGATATTAAGTGCCCACAAGGTGGGGTAATAGGGAATTAGGTGTAAATCCTAAGCGATCCGGTCACTGTAAATGGTGAGCAGAGGCATAAAATGTCATTGCATGAAAGTGTGAGAAGGCATGCTGCTGCGCATGAGCCATGAGCCAGGAAACCTGCTTAATATAAGGTTGGTATCTTCCGCAGAAAGTATCCACACCCAATAAAGAATATATGACAGCCGGCACAGGGGGCAGAAGGCGTGTATTTACACGCTGCATATACTGTGCTGCCAGCTGGAATAAATGAAATGTCTGCGGATCGTGCAGGCATTTTTTTATTCAGGGAAACTTTGTTCTTGTGAAATAAGACCTTCAGGGAGGATGTGCAGCTGCGGTGGTATATAAAAATCATTCAAAGGAGAAATGAAAAAATGAAGAAAAAAGCAGTAGCAATTGTAATGACGGGAATGATCTGCGGCCTGACAGCCTGGGGTGCAGGAAATGGAACAGTGGCGGAAGCGGCTGAAGGGACAACGGAAACTGTCACAGAAGTGCAGGAGACAGAAGCGGAGGATGAAAACGCCTCTAATTATCCTCTCACGATCAGTACGTTTAATTATGAGAAAGAACCTGTAGAGGAAACCTTTACTGAGGCGCCTAAAAAGGTTATTACTGCATGGCAGAATTCTGTGGAGACTATGCTGGCTCTGGAGCTTGAGGATAATATTATCTCTATCATCGGTGTCACTAAGGATGATATCACACCTTCCTTACAGGATGCTTATGCTAAAATCGAAGATAAAGAATTTAATGATTTCACAGACAGCAATGCAGCTATGAGCAAAGAAGCGGCAATCATGCTGGAGCCGGATTTTATTCTGGCATGGAAGTCCACCTTCTCTGAAAAATCACTGGGAGACGTGGATTACTGGCATAAGAATGGCGTTAATACATACATGGCGCTGAATTCAAATGATATCAGCGAAAAGAGGACAGTGGAGAATGAATACCAGGATATCCTGACAATTGGAAAGATCTTTAACGTGGAGGATAAAGCCCAGGCCATCGTTGATGAGATGGAAGCCGCTGTTGACAAAGTGACAGAGGCAGCTAAAGGCAAGGAAAAGAAGAAAGTGCTTGTGGTAGAATTCCTCGGTGATTCCATCAATGTATACGGTGATACAATGCTTGCAGGCGACATGGTGACAAAGATGGGCGGAGAGCTGGCGGACGCTGACGGACAGATCGGAAAAGAAGATCTTGTTGCACTCGATCCTGATGCTATCTTCGTGATACATATGGAAGGGTACGGAGAAGGCGCAGGTTCTGAGGCACTGAAGAATATCACAGAGGATCCTGCTTTCTCAAGCCTGAAGGCTGTAAAAGATAATCAGGTATTTCCTCTGAATTTAAGTGATGTGTACACAAGCGGCATCCGCACCATTGACGGACTGAATGCCATCGGTGAAGCATTATATCCGGAATTATACCAGGAGTAAAAAATGAAGAAGAAAGCATCTTATATTACCATATGTATCGTACTGCTTGCAGCGCTTGGGGTATCGCTGCTGGCAGCAGTCACTATAGGATCCTCCAGCCTGACTATAGAGCAGGTCTATGAGATCATCCTCTATAAGCTGTTCGGCATTGGAGACGGCACGGCCCTGGGGGCAGGGCCGGTACACGATGTGGTATGGTATATCAGAATGCCCAGGCTGATCCTGGCGCTGCTGGTGGGCATGGGACTTTCTGTCTGCGGTGTCATCATGCAGGCAATAGTTAAGAATCCTCTGGCAGACCCATATGTGCTGGGTATCTCTTCAGGTGCATCGCTTGGGGCTACCCTCTCTATTATGCTTGGAGTGGGGGTGGCGCTGGGGGCCAATGCAGTAGGCGGCATGGCTTTTCTGGGAGCCTTTGGTATTTCTGTGGCTGTGGTGGGACTGGCAAATGTAGGGGGCAGGGCCAATTCAGTCAAGCTGCTCCTTGCAGGTATGGCACTGAGCGCAGTATGTTCAGCTTTTTCAAATTTTATTGTGTATCTTGTAAATGACAAGGATAAGATTCAGACAGTTACTTACTGGATGATGGGGAGCCTGGCAGGTGCGAAATGGGAAAATATGGCGGTCATAGCCCCTGTCATACTGCTGGGGACTCTGTTTTTCTGGACCCAGCACAGGACTTTGAATCTCATGCTTCTGGGTGATGAGTCGGCAGTCACGCTGGGAACAGACCTTCACAGATGGAGGCAGCTGTATCTTCTTGTTTCCTCTGCCATGGTGGGATTTATTGTATACAGCTCAGGAATGATAGGTTTTGTGGGACTGATCATTCCCCATGTGGTGCGTATGATATCAGGAACAGATCATAAGAAGCTGATTCCTCTCAGCGCGCTGGTAGGATCTATTTTTCTCATATGGGCAGACGTGCTCTGCCGCGTTGTCATACATGGAGCGGAGCTGCCGATCGGTATACTGACCTCCATTATCGGAGCACCATGCTTTATTTATCTGATGGTCCGCAGACGGTACGGGTTTGGAGGGAATGAATGATGCAGATAAGAGCTGAAGATTTAAAAATGAACATAGGCGGGACAGAAATACTAAAGGGTGTGAGCATAGGTGCCGGTGACGGAGGTTTTATCGGCGTAATAGGACCGAACGGAAGCGGTAAGAGTACACTGCTTAAATGTATTTACAGAGTCCTGAATCCCACAAAAGGCGAGGTAAGCCTGAACGGCAAACCTCTTCATACGTATTCATTTAAGGAATCTGCCAGAGAGATGGCAGTTGTGGCACAGCACAATTATTATAATTTCGAATTTTCGGTCCGGGATGTGGTGCTGATGGGGCGTTCTCCCCATAAAAGAGCTATGGAACGTGACAATGCAGAAGATTTTAAGATTGTGGATGAAGCGTTAGAAAAGGTTGGAATGTTACCATTTAAGGACAGGAGTTTTTCTACATTGTCAGGGGGAGAACAGCAGAGGGTCATTCTTGCCCGTGCGCTGGCCCAGAAGACAAACTGCCTGATCTTGGATGAGCCGACCAACCATCTTGATATTAAATACCAGCTGCAGCTCATGGATATTGTGAAAGAGCTGAATCTGACTGTCATATCGGCTGTACATGATCTGAATATAGCCACTATGTACTGTGATAAGATATTTGTGGTAAAGGACGGGAACATTGTGGCATTCGGGTCCCCCGCAGATGTACTGACGAAAGAATTTATCAAAGAAATATATGAAGTTGATGCAGAACTGCTGACAGATAAAAACGGGCTGCTGCATATATTGTACAGTCCCGGACGCTATGCTTAGTAAATAAAAGAAAGGCAAGCAGATGAAGAAAATTGCGATGCTTAACTGCCTGAAGGCAAATGAGGTATGTACAGGGGCAGCCTGTATGAAGGCATTTAATGAAAAATCCCGGTCCTTTGAGAGGTACCGGGAAGAAGAGACAGTGGTTGCAGCATTTATGCGCTGCAATGGCTGCGATGCCCATCCTGGTGAGGATAAGGGCCTGCAGGAAAAATTAGACAGACTTGTAAAAGAGGGCGTGCAGGCGGTACATGCCGGTATCTGCACGAAGGACCGCCAGGGTGAGGAATGCCCGGTGATCACAGATATCCTCTCTGATATTGAAAGCAGAGGGATAGAGGTTATCAGAGGGACGCACTAGATAAAGTCCCGTCCGCAGCCTTTGCATGTAAAAGTAAAGGACTGGTTCAGCTCGCCGCAGTCAGGGCAGTACCAGCTGCCGTCTGGCAGGGGCTGTATTTTAATGAGATTTTTAACAACAGTGACCTCTCCTAATTCTTTAGCAGAATTTTCTATGGACATCATACCAAGGGGGGCAAGAGAGCTGCCCCTCATACCGGTTCCAGCCAGCGAGGAGGCCGCATTTTTCTTACCCAGAGAAATACTGGGCCTTTTAGGCAGTTTACTGCCGCAATACTGGCAATAGGCGGCGCCGTCAAAATTTTCTTTAGAACATGTCTTACATTTTTTCATACTCATTCCTCCCTGAAAAATGAAATATACAGTGAGCGGGACCTTTTGCTGAGATTAACTGTAAAGGTACCGGACAGTTACGAAACTTCTATATTAATTATAACAGAATTATTATTTATGTAAACAGGGACTGCAGAAAAAGGAAGAAAGGTATAAATGGAAAAAAAGCAGATAAATGCTTGAAAAATCTGGACAAGTGTGCTATCATAATGCTTCGTGATATATTTTAATTTATTCCTTGTTTCCTGCATGGACAGGAAGCCAGAGACCATAAGGAGGTGCGAATAGCATGAACAAGTACGAATTAGCAGTTATTGTCAACGCAAAAATCGAAGACGACGCAAGATTAGCGACCATCGAGAAAGTAAAGGAATACATCGCTCGTTTCGGTGGAACTATTACAAACGTTGATGAATGGGGTAAGAGAAAATTAGCTTACGAAATTCAGAAAATGAGAGAAGGATTTTATTACTTCATTCAGTTCGAATCTGATTCTACATGCCCGGCAGAGCTTGAAAGACGTGTCCGTATCATGGAAAATGTAATCAGATATTTATGCGTAAGACAGGACGCGTAAATAGAAAAGAGGAGAAAGTATGAACAAAGTCATTTTAATGGGGCGTTTGACCCGTGATCCTGAGATCCGTTACTCTGCGGGAGATAATTCTATGGCAGTTGCCAGATATACACTGGCGGTTGACAGAAGGTTCAAGCGGGACAACGATGCTACAGCAGACTTTATAGGCTGTGTGGCATTTGGAAAAAGCGCGGAATTTGCAGAGAAATATTTCCATCAGGGCCTTAAGGTTGTCATTACCGGACGTATTCAGACCGGAAGTTACACCAATAAGGAAGGTCAGAAAGTCTATACAACAGATGTTGTGGTTGAAGATCAGGAATTCGCAGAGAGCAAGGCAGCATCAGCGAACAATGATGGGGGATTTCAGCCGTCAGCACCAGCGAGGCCGACACCCAGCGCAGCTTCAAGCGCAGATGGCTTCATGAATATTCCTGACGGAATAGATGAAGAATTGCCGTTCAATTAGGCCGGGGGCCGGAATGGCTTATGAATAATTTAAAAGTTTAAACTAAAAAGGAGGTAATATAAATGGCTTACAATAAATCTGAGAGACCGGATTCTCCAATGAAGAGAAGAGGCGGACGCAGGAGAAAAAAAGTCTGTGTATTCTGTGGTAAAGAGAATAACGAGATCGATTACAAAGATGTAAATAAATTAAAAAGATATGTATCTGAGAGAGGAAAAATCCTTCCCCGCAGAATCACAGGAAACTGTGCAAAGCATCAGAGAGCTCTTACAGTAGCAATCAAGAGAGCACGCCATATAGCGCTGATGCCATACGTTCAGGACTAATTAAAAAGATGAGGCACTGCAGAACAGCTGATGTATCGGCTGCGCAGTGCCTTTTTTTATTTATCATGCTTTTCTTTTTTTCGCTTTTCTTCAGCTGCGGCTTTCAGTTCTTCATAAGCTTCCTTAAACTTCCTGGATGTGGCGGTGGGCTGGCCTTTCAGCAGATCACGGCGGAAGAAGCCCAGGTGTCTGTTTAAGTCAGAACGTTTTTCCCTCTGCTCATTATACTGGTCTTTTAAACGTTCCAGTTCCTCACGGAATTGGGACGTGTTTTTCTTTACAGATTCGTTCTGGGCAAGTCCTTCCAGGCGTTCACGCACATTCTCCAGGAGCTCGCCCAGAGATGAAGAGTTTATGGCAGATTTCTGGGTTTTGTCCGGAGCAAATCCCGGACCTGAGAATGCGGCAATAGCATCCAGTCGGGTTCTCATCTTCTCCAGCTCTTCCTTCGCACGTGTCATCTTCTCCAGCATATTTCTTATATCCAGAGCAGCCTTGAAGGATAGTATGAAATCACATGCTATAAATACTGATAAAACAATGGCCGCCGCGAGAGCAAAAGTATGATTAAGCGACAGGACAAGGCCCTCCACAGGGGAATGGATGATTTTTACAAGAGCAATAGAGAGCATTCCCCATGCGATGGACGTCCCCAGACAGATGTGTCCCTGGAAATTAAAAGGCTGTTTGCTGTAATCCCAGTATCTGACTTTGAACAGCGCCTCCATGCAGACGCCTGTAATGTATTCCAGCACAGTGGCCGCCAGTCCCCCAGCCAGGAAGATCAGCAGAATATTATTCCTGAATGGAATCGTGGCAAAAAGCATAATAACGGCGCCGCTTCCATACAATGGGAGAAAAGGGCCTCTCATGAAACCGCGGTTTACAAACTTTTTCTTTTTAACAGATACAAATGTGGATTCGATGCACCAGCCAATAAAACAATAGATATAGAAGAAAAGCAGCCAGTCAACAAGCGTGTATTGGTAAGTCATTTTTTGTCTCCTTTAAATGATTGTCTAAAGCATATATACTACTATACAACCAGTCAGTAAAAATGAAAATAGACAGTTTTGAGGTATTGTAACATTACTGTTCACACGTCACCGTCCCGCGAGGTGTTTTCGTGCGTATTTTGCACGAAAATCCCGAGGGCTGCAGCGCGAAACGGCGAATTTTGCCGTTTCTGTGCATCGCGGAGCGTGTTACTGGTCACGGAGTGAACAGTAACATTGTAACAGAGAGGTGCGGACATACAGGACAGTTATGCGTTGACAGCCTGTCATGTATTGTTTATAATCGTACTTAATATAGTAAAGTTAATATCAGGCGGCATTATATGCTTGTCAGCCTTTAGTGAGGTAGAAGAATGGTATGGAACAGGAAGGAATATAAGAGAAGGGCAAGAAAGGCTGTCAGGGGAAATTACTGGCCCATGGTGGCAGTCTGCTTTATTTTGGCTTTTTTTGGATGTGAGTACACCTCGTCTACAGCATCTATCCACCAGTATGATTCAAATATTACCACCGCAGAAGATCTGGTAGTCGTGCAGTCGAAGAAGCTGTCGAATTATGAGGTTGCTGAAGATATTGTCCGGAAGATCCTGAATAAAGAAGAGGAACAGGGCGGACAGACAGGCTTAATGAAAGAATTTAATGACATAAGGACAAGTATTTTTGATTCCAGGACGGAAGACAGGTCGTATATCTTTCAGGTGCTCCGTGCGTTACGTGAATTTGTTATTGAACACAGGGCAGCCACAGGCATGATATTTGTACTGGCTGCGCTGCTGAGCCTGGCATACAGCTTCCTGGCAGCAAATCCCCTTATTGTGGGAAAGCGTGAGTTTTTTCTGGAGAGCAGCAGGATCACTGATGAAGAATCAAAGCCAGGTATCAGACGGATATTTTACAGTTTTATGGGGGGCAGATACTGGAATACTGTAAAGATCATGTTTTTCAGGGATCTTTTCGTGGGGCTGTGGAGCCTGACAATTATTGGGGGTATCATTAAATTTTATGAATATCGTCCGATCCCGTTTTTGGCTGCAGAGTATCCGGAATTGGACAGAAAAGAGATATTCAGGTTGTCGAAGGAGATGATGAGAGGATATAAATGGCAGTTGTTTTTGATGGATCTGTCGTTTATAGGCTGGGAGCTGTTAGAAGTGGCAACGTTGGGGCTTGCCGGCATTTTCTACGCAGTTCCGTATATGTCTGCTGCGGAGACTCAGATGTATCTGGGATTAAAGGAAGCGGCAGGTGGGAAAGAGAAGGTATACGAATGACAGAAAAGACGGAGAAGTGGGTGGCTGAACAGCTTGAAAAGGAAAAGAAATTTGTAAAAGAAAAGCTGGAACAGACCGCCCGGCTGGATTATAAACAGAAATATAAAGTCAGTACGCTGATATTATTCTTCTTCACATTTGCTATTTTCGGCTGGGTGTGGGAAGTTGGGCTGCATATTGTACAGTATGGTGAGTTTGTGAATAGGGGAACTCTGTGGGGACCCTGGCTTCCCATATATGGAGTGGGAGGCGTGATTGCTCTTATTTTCTTTAGGAAATTTTTCGACAAGCCTGTACTGACATTTTTCCTTGTTACTATCGGGGCGTCTGTTATTGAGTATTTTACAAGCTGGCTAATTGAATATACGAATGGTGTGAGATTCTGGGACTACAGCAATTATCCCCTGAATATTAATGGGCGTATCTGTCTGGAAGGATCGGTCATGTTTGGTCTGGGAGGCTGTGCAGTTATTTATTTTGCAGCTCCGTTTCTGGCCAGATATTATACAAAGATACCGGCATACATAAAATTAATCATCTGTGTCCTGCTCATAGGCTCTTTTATGGGGGATCTGGCATATACAAATGTCAACCCACATGTGGGCGCCGGGATTACAGATGCTGACTGGGAGAAAACGCCTGAAGGGCAGATGGCGGTGGAGAAGAGGCTGAAAAATTAGGAACCCAAGTTTCCTGTTATGGGGAAGCGGCCGTTAAGGTGAGGGCTGCTGCAAAACGAAGTTTGTTTTGTGGCAGCCTGTTTTAGAATAAAAAATGAAAAAAGAGCTTGCTTTTTAACAACATATTATATATAATAAATGATAAGAGAAGACAGAAAAACAAAGAAATAATATCTATAGCGAATTTCATCGCACCAATTCAAAAAATCGAGCAATATTCATTGCACTATTTCCACCTGTTATTTTTATAAGAACTCCAGCGTCAGATTATACAGGCATACTGTTTTGTATTATGTTTTTCTGGCTTCTCTGACAGCGGAGGGGATGAACCGGAGCTGGATAAACCATACGCGCACTTAAATATATCACGAAGGTCCATAATGGACACTGCACCGCAAAGTCACAGCACCACAGGGAATAACGCCGCGTATGGACAGGAAGGGGGGAGAACGATCAAGAAGAAAAAGACGAGAAGGGAAAATTTGTACCGGGAGCTGCAGGAATATGAAAAAGCCGGAATAGCCCTTTGGCTCAATGGTATGCCCAGCACACCCAGAGAAATCGCAAAGGCCTGTACTATCGGAGAAGAAGACAGGTATATGCGGGATTATATCAGGGATGAAGAAGATGGTATTAAAGGCATAGGATTCGATATGATCAAGAATGTTTAGAATAATACCTGTGGACGCCGTTCCCCTTATGCATCCATGTATTAATGTCACTGTTCACTCCGTGACCAGTAACATGTTAATTCTTAGATTTTTCTAAAGATGTCGAATTATGTATGACGAACCATAAAAATATGTTATAATCGAAAAGTAGACGCCCCTAAAAGGGCTAAAACAGCGGGAGTTTAAATAATTATAACAGGCGGAGGTGCAGTGGATGAAGAAAAAACTGGTACCAATATTAGCGGCAGTCATATTGATCGTGATTGTGGCAGCAATTGGTATTATTACAAGTATTGTTGAAAAGTATACGCCAACAGACGAGAAGATGGCGCCTAACGATTACTTCGGAGTTGCGTCAGATGAGCAGGCAGCGCTCATTTTACAGAACCAGTTGGTTGAAGATAAAGGTCTTATAAAAGACGGAGTCGTTTACTTAGGATATAATGTGGTGAAGAATTATCTGAACCGGCGTTTTTATTGGGATTCAGGGGCTAATCTTATGGTTTATACAACGCCTACGGATATCATCAATATCCCGGCGGGAGGCAAGAATTACACAGTCTCAGGAAATTCAAACACCGAGACATATGAGATTATAAAGGTCAGCGGCACGGATGTCTATATCGCGGCTGATTTTGTGCAGAAATATACTAATATGGAGTATGAGCTGATACCTGACCCGAATCATGTGCTCATTACGTACCAGTGGGGAGATGTGACCAGGGCGGATATGAAAAAAGCAGACAGCGTGCGTTACCAGGGCGGCATCAAGAGTCCTATCCTGACTTCAGTGGCAAAGGGCGATACGGTCACTGTTCTGGAAACTATGGAGGACTGGACAAAGGTACTGACCTCTGACGGGTACATAGGTTATGTCAGGAATAAGAAACTGGGTGAGGCCAGGACTGAGACCACCAGCAGAGCATTTGAGGAGCCTGTCTATACAAGTGCAAAGAAGGACTATAAGATAAATATGGTATGGCATCAGATCACAAATGATGAATCCAATTACAATCTGCTCTATGATCTGCAGGATACAAAAGGCCTGAATACAATATCACCAACATGGTTCTCCATTGCCAGCAACGATGGGGACGTGGCATCATTTGTAAACAGCAGCTATGTTGACACAGCGCATGCCCAGAATCTTGAGGTATGGGCGCTGGTGGATAATTTCAATGAAGAAGTAAGTACAGCGACAGTGCTGGGCTCCACGGCATCACGTGAGAAACTGTCAAACCAGCTGATCGCATCGGCCATCCAGTATAATCTGGACGGCATTAATGTGGATTTTGAAGCTCTGACAGAAGATTCGGAAGAGGGATATATCCAGTTTATCAGAGAGTTATCTGTCAAATGCCGCAAGAATGGACTTGTTCTTTCAGTGGATGTGCCTGTTCCGCAGCCGTACAATAATTTCTACAGCATGAAAGAGCTGGGGACTATTGTGGACTATGTGATCATTATGGGATATGATGAACACTACAACGGCAGTGACCCGGGCTCAGTAGCATCCCTGCCATTTGTACGTGCAGGCGTGGAGGCGGCATTAAAGGATGTGCCGTCAGAAAAGACCATCAATGCTGTTCCGTTCTACACAAGGATCTGGACTATAACACCGGAGGGCGAGGTCAGCAGCCAGGCAGTCGGCATGGATACTGCAGACCAGGCACTTGCAGACAATGCTGCAGAAGCAAACTGGAGCACAGATACCTCACAGGATTACGGTGAGTATCAGGATGCAGACGGCAATACATGCAAGATCTGGCTGGAAAATGAGAAGTCCATTGAAGAAAAGGCAAAGCTTGTAAAGGAATTTAACTTAGGAGGAATCGCGGCCTGGAAGCTGGGATTTGAGCGTTCAGACGTGTGGGATATCCTGTTGAAGTACGCCAGCTAAAATAATTCTGCCGGGGAATACGGCGGATTACAGATTAAATAGTCAATATTATCTCCAAAAAGGAAGGGACTGCTCTGCATATTGTGTGCGGGGCAGTCCCTTCCTTTAAAAAATGCTGGTACTTTGGGGCGGAGGAAATATAAAGTTTAATTAATTTTTAATACGGAGCTCCTTTCGATCAGGAAGGGGCTTATTACTATATGCTGAGGTGGCGTGGAGGTATCCCCTTTCAGTCGCAGCAGCAGCTGTGCCACAAGGAGAGAAGTAATTTTTTCCAAATCATGTGCGATTGCAGTCAGCCCGACCAGACTGACCCACTTGCTGTTATCGTAAGTAATAATACTGATATCATCAGGGATAGAAAGTCCAAGCTGCCTGATAGCCAGCCAGACAGTCTCGCTGGCAGTGGCGATGGAGAAAACAGCGGTTGGATGAAAATCCTGTATTATATCACATAACTCATTCACAGTTACGGAACTGGTGAGAGTCCGTATACTGTCGTGCACAACATTTGCCGAATCGATTGCCTTCCATAGTCCGGAGATCCTTTGATTGTCACCAACGTATAGAATCCGCCGATGTCCTTTGTCCAGTAAATAATTTGTGCCGATCTCTGTTCCGCCTGCATCATCGATGGTGATACTGTCTATCTGCATATAGGGAGACTGAAAAAGCTGGATGATACTGAACTGGTTTAGTGATTTTTCTATATAAGACAGGTTCTGGCAGTCTTCAGGGAAGAAAATGAGAGCATCTGCCTGGGCAGATGCGGCTACTTCGAGACAATCCCGCTCTGTGGTAATACCCTCCTGCACAAAAGTAACTAAAAGACGATATCCATATTGATGCAGTTTAATTTCCAGATACTGCAGAACATCTATATAAAAATGATTCTCAATAGACGGGACAATGATTGCCACAGTCATAGAATGATTATTTTTTAAGCTGCGTGCAATCAGATTGGGGGTATATCCCATATCTGCTGCACATGCTAAAATACGCTGGCGGACAGGCTGGCTGATCCTGCTTGTTTTATCGAATGCCCGCGAAACGGTAGAGATGGATACGTTACACGCTTGAGCAATATCTTTTAGAGTGACTATAATGAACACACCTTTCTGACTGACGATTTTAATGTGCTGTCCGGCCTGGATTCAGACGGACAGCGCCCCCAGTTCCGCCATATACAGCGAAACTGGACAGTTACAAAATGATAATAAAATACCAACAGGAAAATTGTGCACTTTAGCTAAAACAGAGCAGTGATTTTTGATAAATAGAAACAATGTTACAATATCCAGTTGACAGATTTTATAGTTAAATATATAATGAAGAAAAAGCAAACGTTTGCACACACGATTGATATATGTATTATATAGTGATTATATAACATTGTCAATATATGGAATTGGGTACAGACCCAAAATTTTTTACCTGATCGCGCAAACGTTTGCACACAAACTGGATTTATTTTGCTTCTTTATCGTAAGTTGCGGCCGAACGAAACGAGAGAAGAGATGAAATAAATATAAAACACGAAAAATACATGTAGCTGTAAAGATAGTAAACAGTTACAAATAAATTAAAAACAGGGAGGAACTGTAATGAACATGAAAAAATTGTTATGTGTTGCGCTGGCCCTTTCAACCGCAGTAATTCCAACAGTGGCAGAAGCTTCTGAAGGATCTGCAGATTCCGGCGAAAAAATTATTATCTGGGCTGCAACAACGGATGTAAAGGACATTATGGATAATTATTTTGCAAAAGAATATCCGGATGTACCTTATGAGATCCAGTTGTATTCCGGTAATGACTATATGCAGAAGCTGGACGCTGTACTGGCTTCCGATTCAGCCGAACATCCGGATATTATCTCGGCGGAGGTTTCTTATGGTAAGCGTTACATAAGCACAGTGAATGCAACAACGAGCCTTTATAATATTGGTATTGATGAGGAGGAACTGAGTGTTCTGACACCTGCGGTAATTGATTTTATGCGTGATGAGAATGGCGAACCGATGGGAGTTTCCTGGCAGGTAACACCGGGAGGGCTCTTTTACCGCCGGAGTATTGCCGAGAAATACTTCGGAGTAAAAACTCCGGAGGAGTTCCAGAAACTTGTATGTGATTGGGATACTTTTACAGAAACAGCACAGAAATTAAAAGAGTTATCGGGGAATGAAGTGAAAATGATCGCAACATGTGATGACTTTTTAAATCCTTTTCTGAATGGGAGCCGTGCACAGAGCTGGGTGGTAGATGACCAGCTGGTGATTGATGACGCAGTTGATGAATTAATGAATATGACAAAAGAATTTTATGACAATGGCTATACACAGGAGACAGCCCACTGGTCAACCGGTTGGTATCAGACCCTGGTAGAGGATAAGACACTTTGCTACCTGCTGCCTACATGGGGGTTAAACTATCAGCTTGAGCCAAACTGTACGGCTGCAGACGGTACCACATCCTACGGGGACTGGGGGATTGTACAGCCTCCTGTACCTTATACGTGGGGAGGAACCTGGCTGTTAAATACCAGCAAAGATGATACAAAGAGCGAAAATATAGCAAAAATCATGCGCTATATCATCAGCGAGGAATTTCAGGTTGCATATGCGCAGGATACGGGAGATTTTGTGAGCAACATTACAGCGCAGCAAAAGGTTTCAGAAACATGTTCTTCAGAATTTCTTAATGGACAGAACCACTATGAGGTGTTTGCGGCAGTTGCGGCTTCTGTGAATCCGGAGATACAGTCTGAATATGATGGAACCATTCAGGGATTCCTGCAGAACGCTGCGTTAACACCTTATATGCAGGGAGAATTAGAAAAAGATGAGGCAATAGATGCTTTCAAGGATGAAGTGAGCCTGTATTACGGGTCAGACATCATGGTGGATTAAAGTAACAAAAAAGTAAGAAAAATTTGTAGACAGGAGTTTCCCATACCCGGGCTGGAAAATACTTAGGCTTAAACATATTTTCTCTCATAAGTGAGAATGGACCGGCCATTCGGGTTTGGGAAGCTTTATATGAAAATTTTGGAAAATGAAAACAGGATAGCAATAAACGAAGAAGATGGTTACAGGAGGATGTTTATGTCCGGCTTACGAACTCATGTATTTGCATCGCGAAAAAAAGGAAGGATGAAAAAAGTAAATTATGATAAATACGGATGGTATTTTATTCTGCCCTTTATTATAGTTTTTCTTGTTTTCAGTTTGTATCCCATTTTATACTCTTTGCAAATCAGCTTTACTGACCTGAAAAATTTCAGCAAGGGTTTTTCATATGTAGGATTTGGGAATTATATTGATACTTTAAAGCTTCCGTTTTTCTGGACAGCTATGAGAAATACATTTTTGCTGTTTATAATCTTTTTTATTCCGCAGATCATTATTTCTCTTTTGCTGGCATATTGGTTTACAACTATTTCATTTAAAGTGCGGGGTCAGTCTTTTTTTAAATTCAGTATCTATCTCCCGTGTATTATAACACCGGTCAGTATAGGGATGCTGTTTGGCTTATTTTTTGAATACCCCAGAGGCCCCATTAATACGCTATTGCAGAGTCTGTCTGTCATCAGCGAGCCGGTTAACTTTATGAAGAACATGGATCTGACCAGAGGAATTATTGCATTTGTTCAGTGCTGGGTGGGTTATGGTCCTATGATGATCATGTTTATAGGGGCAATTTTGGGAATTAATCCGGAACTGCTGGAATCCGCCCGTATAGACGGATGTACGGGCAGACAGTCCTTTTTCAGGATTGTTATCCCGTTGATCAAGCCGATTCTGCTGTACAATATAATCTGCAGTACCATTGGAGGGTTGCAGATTTTTGATATTCCGAGAATAATAAACGGCGGAGGCCCGAGAAATTCAACCTTGACGATGTCCATGCTGGTTTACAATCAGGCATTTTCAGGCTCAGGGCTGTATGGCAATGCTGCTGCTGAATCTTATCTGATGACAATTTTAATGGCGGCGATCAGCGTTGTTCTTTATTTTATACTTCGTGAAAAAGATGACGAAGTTACATATAAAAGGAGGAATAAAAGATGACTTCTGTGTCCAGGCGGGTTTGGCATATCATTTTAACATCAGTGCTGTTACTGTTATGTGTTTTTCCAGCTTTGCGTGTGATATTACCTGAAAATACAGTGAGTATGAGTATTTTTTCCGCCCGGGTTCCCTCGGATATCTGTTATGATGCGGACAGGCTTCTAAAAGCAGTCAGCTATGTTCTTGACACATCAAGAATTTATTATGCGGGAAAAATAGCTGTTGTAAGCTTTGCGATTCTGCTGGTCTTAAAAATAGCATCTATAAAATATTTCAGAAAGTGGATGGATATAGCGTCAGTCTTTCTTCTGACTGCAGGTTCTGCTTTTATGGGGTATACGGTTCTATCCTTTGCAAATCTGCCTGTTGACGGTCAGCAGTATGCGGTATCTTTTTCGCCGGTTCTTTATCTGGCTCTCATTGCGGTGCTGACGGCCTATTGCAGTTTTTATATTCAGAGCAGTATATCCAGGAAAACACTTATTTATGTGATTTCTACATTGCTGGCCTTTTTGTCATTAGTGCCTTTCTGGATCATGATTGTAAATGCAACACGTTCTACAGCACAGATCAATCAGGGAATCTCACTGCTGCCCAGTATTTATTTAAAGTATAACTGGGATGTATTAAAGAAGTTTAGCTTTGATGCAGTGCGGGGCTTTATGAACAGCCTTTTCATTGCAGTTATCTCCACAGGGCTCTGCCTCTATTTTTCAGCATTAACGGCATATGGATTTGTTGCATACCGTTTTAGAGGAGCTAATCTGATCTTTTCTATGATTGTAGGAAGCATGATGATTCCGGGAATTGTAGGAAGTATAGGATATTATCAGGCTATTTTTAAGATAGGGCTTATGGATACATACTGGCCTTTGATCATACCGTCTATGGCATCCCCTGCAACTGTTTTTTTCTTCAGACAGTACCTTGCGGCAAATTACCAAAAAGAGATTACAGAGGCCGGGAGAGTGGATGGCGGAAGCGAGTGGCATATCTTTAATGTTGTTATTTTTCCAATTATGAAGCCGGTACTGGCAATTTCCGGGATCAGTTCTTTTGTTGGAAGCTGGAATAATTATTTTACTCCCCTGATGATACTGAATGATCCGGACAAAATGACAATCCCGCTTATGGTTCAGCAGTTAACAGGAAATGATTATAAAACAGAATATGGGTCCCTTTATCTTGCTTTGACAGTGGCTTCTGTTCCGCTTTTTCTTGTTTACGGATTTCTTTCAAGGTATATCGTTAAAGGGGTGTCCCTGGGGGCAGTAAAGGGATAAGTAAAGTGAAAACGGGAGGAGAAAAATGAATGCTGCACATGAAAGTATAATTGCGAAGTTTGGATCAAGGCTATCAATGAATTTTCGTCCGGGGACGAGAGAAATATTTTTATCGCCAGCCGGCAGATTTCTGGATAAGCCGGCGCCTGTTAATTTTGGAGTTCTGTATAACGGTGTAAAATACGGGCTTGGATTTTTTGATAACAACAGGGTATGGACGTTTGGAAATGACCAGACAGAATTTCAGTTTATAGAACAGCATGAGGAGTTTGACAGGGTTAAATTCCGCTGCAGGGATTTCAGGATCGGCGTTGACTGTATATTTGAATTTATTGCCCCGTTTTATCCCCAGGATAAATTACTCTGTACACTGCCGGTATTATTTGTAAAGGCCACTGTAAACAGGCTCATAGACAGAGCTGTGCGCGCTGACGATAAAAAACAGATATCGGTGTACTGCGACCTGATGGGAAGTGATTTTTATGAGGTGGACGGGGGCTTGTATCAGAGTGACAGATATTATCTGTACGATGATTATATTCATTACCAGGATACGGAAGGACTCAGAGTTTTTCTTGATAAAAATTCGTTTGTAAAGAAAGGTATTTGCGGAGAACTATACATATCCTGCCTGAACAGCAGTACAGTAAACGGGAAAACTATTTTGTCAGAGGGAATGATCTCCCAGACACTGGAATTGGAAACCTGCTTTGCTGTTTCAGGCTATGTAGGGGGAGATATCCTTCAGGCTGGCGGAAGAGCATATCAATTTTATTACACGGAGAAATTTAAAAATATTTTTGAGGTCGCCGATTATGCAAAGGAAAACTACAGGCAGATTATTGAGAAGTCAAAGAGTTTCAATATCCATCTTGAACAATCCTCCCTGTCGGATGATTACCTGAGTTTTTTGGGATTCTCCTTCAGGAGCTATGCGGGCAATACCTGGTGGGCTATTGATGAGGGACAGAAGAAGGAATGGTTTTCTGTATGGGAAGGAAACTGTCTGTTCCATTCAACAGTTGATGTGGAATACAATCTGGGTGTATTTTATCTGATGCTCTGGCCCCAGCTTCTTGAGATGCAGCTTGAGAACTGGAATGCATACAAGAAAAAGGGATATATTTCTCATGATATTGGAGCTGTCCTTAATGCTGAAGAGTCAGCATATCCCCACGATATGGAAATAGAAGAAAACTGTAATTTTATCTTGTTGCTTTATGCACTCTGTAAAACACGAGGGAGAAAGGATATCGCAGCAAAATATTACAAAACCGCAAAAGAGCTCACAGAGTTTAATAAATCATGTGATTTAACTGGAAATGGGCTGGCAAATACAGGAGTGGCAAATACTATTGATGATTCATCTGATGATGTACAATTTGCGGAAGAACAGATTTATCTTGGAATCAAGGAGTATGCAGCTTATTATGCGATGAGACAAATGTCGCGGGATGCGGCGGATCTTGAGACAGAGATCCTTTGCGAAGAGGAATGCAGCAAAATAAAAAACACCATAGAAAAAAACGGATGGCTGGATGACCATTACAGAGTAAACCTGATCTCCAGCAATGGGAAAATCAATCCGGCTTCCATATACAAAAGTATGGGGAGTATCTCAACAGAGCATGGAAGCAGTGCCTATTCTACTTACACAGCCAATGGATTTTTATATCTTTTTTTAGGCGGGGAGGACGTTGACTGGAATCTAAAACGGCTTAAAAAGGATATTGTAAATGCTGAAAAAGCCTGTGATACATCTTTTGGGAGTACTCACAGCAGTGTTGACAAAAGTCATATCTGGATTTCACAAAATATTTTTAGGGATCTATGTGCAGGGTATCTTGGCGTCGATATGTCGGACAATATCCAGAAATACTGGGCCTTTGAGAAATATGAGAACCAGGGGGGAAGGGGCGGCTGCTTTATTGATACATATGGATGGAATAAGCTGAATTATTATCCCAGGGGACTGGCCTCTATCGGATACCTCTATTCTATGGCTGGGCTGTGTATTGATGAAATAAATAAAACGATCTGGTTAAAACCGTGTAAAGCGCCGATCAGTATACCACTGTTCCATTTTGCAGATTGGCTTCATAACAAAGTGCCGGTTATTCATTTTTATATAGAAAATGGAGAAATCGGGCACATGATAGAAAACAGTGAATTATTAAGCTCATATAAAATTATTGTATAACAGGAAAAATAAAGGGGATTTCTATAATGAATCTGGAAAAAATGGCAGAGGTTACAAGATTATACAGAGAAAAGCTTTTAAATGATCCATACAGGCCGAGATTCCACTTTTGTGTTCTGGATGGTGAAGGCGTACCCGGAGATCCAAATGGATATTTTTATGCAGACGGCAGACATCATCTCATGTATCTCTACCGGAGGAGCAATGGAACATTTCACTGGGGACATGCCTCAAGTGCTGATCTGCTTTTTTGGCGGCATCATCAGGATGCACTTGTGGAAGGAAGCAAAGATGAAGGCTGCTTTAGCGGCGGAGCGTTTGTTGACGATGATGGAACAGCATATTTGTCCTACTGGATATTTAACCCCGCAGCGGAAGATGCTCATCAGGGGATTGGGATTGCAAAAGCTGTATTTCCCTATGAAAACTGGAAACAGATGGAATATCCCATTATTCGTTCAGACAAATGGGGAATTATAGAGACGGCTGATGGAAAGTATATAGGGTGTGCCGATCCCAGCAATATATGGAAAAAAGATGGAATGTATTATATGCAGACTGGAAATAAGGCAGTGCTCGATGCATACGGAAGGGAGGCAGATTCTCAGGAAATATATAAAGGCGACTGGACTGAACTGTTTTCCTCCAGCAATTTAACTGACTGGGAATACAGGGGCAGATTTTATGACAGGTATGAGGGGGACGGGCCGGAGGATTCAGAAGATGATATGTGTCCGAATTTCCTGCCCCTGCCGCAGAGCGCCGGGGGAGGAGCATTGAGCGGCAAGTATCTGCAGCTTTTTATTTCTCATAACAAAGGATGCCAGTATTATATAGGTTCCTTGGAAAATGAAAAATTCAGGCCGCAAATCCATGGACGGATGAGCTGGTGTGATGATACATTTTTTGCACCTGAGGCAGCGCTTGATGATAAAAACCGTCAGATCATGTTTGCCTGGCTCAGAGATGATCTGCCAGAACAGTTTCAGAAGTTCGGATGGAGCGGAGTTTTTGGACTGCCGCGCACCCTGTGGTTAAGGGAAGAGGGGGACTTGGGAATAGCGCCTGCCAGTGAGCTTAAGAGGCTGCGTGAAGAAGAGCAGAAATATATTATTTCTCCGCAGAAAAATTCAGGAGGGATGTTCGAATTGACAAACCCGGATGGCTGTGAGATTAATCTGACAGTAAAAGAGCTGGGTAAAGAGTTTGGAATTTCCATCATGCATCGGGAGAATAATGAGAGGGTCCTTGTTATTTATAACAGAGCAGAGGGCATGCTTCGTGTGGATACAAGGCAAAGCGGGTCTTTAAACAGGCCGGTTCTGGAAGAAGCTCCGCTTGTACTTGCGGAAAATGAGCAATTGGAACTCATCCTCTATATTGATAAATCAGTGCTGGAGGTGTTTGCCAATGACCGGCAGGCAATAACGAGACGAATTTATAATCCCAAAGAAGTGCTGCCGGAATTTGGGGTTTTTGGAGATGGTGTGATTACAGAATTAAAAAGCTTTCGGATGATGCCTACGATGCCGTATTAATTACCGATAAAGCCATCTTGGGACTTTTGTTTTTATACCGCCCAAAATACATATAAAAGCGAATACGGAAGCCAGGAAGAAGTCTATGTCTGTGAAGAGGTTAGCATCAGCTTTTCACAGCCCTTTTTCCTGTCGCCTGTATTCCAGAGGGGACATCCCCGTCTCTTTGCGGAAAAAGGAATAAAAATGTGAACTACTCACAAACCCCAGTTCTCTTATGATCTCTGAGATGCTCTCGTCTGTGTCCGCCAGCAGCTGTCTGGCGCGCTCCAGGCGGTAGGCCCTCCCCAGCTGCATAAGACTTAAGCCAGTGCGTTTTTTTACTATCTGATTCATATATTCTGCATTATAATTCAATGCATCTGACAATTCTTCCCGGGATGTATTTCCGGCGCTTTCTTTCAGGCAATTCGTTATCCGGGCAAACAGGAAATCCTGCCGTCCGGTGTCCAGATGAATAAAATTCGAATGATAGATATTTTCGTTTTCCAGAACATGTATCAGCCGCAGCAGAAGGCCCTTAATAAGATAAGAGCAGCCGGGCTTCTGACCCAGCAATTCCTGCTGGATGGCATCTATGGAAATCTGGGTGTTATTTTCCCAGCCGTTTTTAGAAGCTGCGGCAGTGGGGGAGAACTCCAGATAGTTCCGTGCAAAGCCCTCCTCACCCTTTAGGTTAGAAGAGAGAAACTGATGGATCTTTCCGTCTGGGCGCAGGTCTGTCCCATCCCGGAAAACTACATCATCTTTAAGCAGGCTGCTTATATACTCAGTTGACAGATTCAGGAAGACAACAGCGCAGTTATCACCAGGAATATCTGCATGGCGGGTGTTTCTGTTGAGCAGGCAGGCATCTCCTTTCTTATAGTGAAAATTGATCTGTTCAATCCTGTTGATGAGTTCTCCCTCCAGAACATAGAGCAGTTCAAAATGTTCATGCTGATGCAGGTCATCATCATTTGGCCGTATCATACTGCTCACGGAGCCGGGAGATACAGCATAGTGGAGGAGCTGGCTGCCATATTTTATTTTGTAAAACATGGTGAAAGGGCGGCCGATCTTCATTCTGCCCGAAATAGTTTTGGAAACGTGTGCAGTCACATTGTCAGCTGCAGTATCAGGATAAGTTTTCTGTGGCATATAGTTACCTCATTAACTGGGTTTTGGGCCTGGGATTCTGTCAGGATGCGGGATTTCAAGTCTATCGTAACTTTCTGCCTGTATTATATAATAGGGACATGACAAGTGCAAGCAAATCAATTGATGGGAATAGAATAAAAATGGGGAAGAACGCACAAAATGCGCAGACAAGGAGGAATTATGGCTAATTGGATATGGTATCCGGGAGATTTTGAGATCTATCACGGAATGAAACAGAATTATGACAGGGAAGAGAGAGGGTTTTTCTGGCCGGCGTACTGGCATATGTCAGACTGGAGGCATCACCTGAGGTTTCGGGCGGTATTCTGCCTGGAGAGGCAGGAGGTCATCCGGGTGGCTGCAAAGGGAAGAGGATATGTGAATGTCAAATACAGGCAGACGCCTCCGCCATGGATGAAGCAGGATGAGGAGTACTGGTCGGAGACAAAATATCCTATAGGAAAAGATATTGTCTGTCAACCGGGAGATATGATGGTGGAAGCCGTGGTGGGGAATATGGAGGGACTTCCCTGTATCTGTGTGACAGGAGATACAATAGTCTCTGACGGCACCTGGCTGGTATGGGATTTTGCGTCTGAAGAAGTCAGTGCCGGCTGGAACGGGATGTACGTGAGACCGGAGCAGAATCCCATGGAGTTTGAGTATACATCGCAGGTTTTACAGCCCAAAGAGGTCGGGGAGGTAAACGGTGGTTTGCTCTTTGATTTTGGCAGAGAGGTGACTGCGGAGACTGTCATCACTTTTCCGGAGGATGTGAGAGATGTGACTCTGTGCTATGGGGAATCCAGGCAGGAGGCGCTGGATACAGAGTTCTGCTATCTGAAACAGGAGCTTAAAGCTGGGCAGCCTGGGCCCGATGGAGGGGAAATGGAAGAACTGTTTGGCAGGTTTGAGACGGAGGGTACCTACCACACGAGACTGCGCGCATTCCGCTATATCTTTGTCCCCGGGACGGAGGCAGCAAGCGGATTACAGATAAGGGCTGATCATAAATTTGTGGACTTTCCCAGAAGAAGCAGTTTCACATGCGGGGATGAGCGGATCAACAAGATATGGGAGGTATCGGAAGAGACCTTCAGGCTTGCCAGCGGTATATTTTTCCTGGACGGCATTAAAAGAGACAGGTGGATCTGGTCAGGAGATGCATACCAGAGCTACTTCATCAACAGGTATGTTTCCTTTGACAAAGAGATCTGCAAAAGGACCATACTGGCGCTGAAGGGAAATGATCCTGTGGTCCAGCACATCAACACCATTTTGGATTACTCTATGTACTGGGTCATCAGCCTGGAAGATTATTTTGAGATGACAGGAGATGACGCTTTCCTGAAGATGATATATCCTAAGATGGAATCCATGATGAATTATTTGATGGAGCAGCTGGATGAGAACGGATTTATCTATGGAAGGCCCGGAGACTGGGTCTACATCGACTGGGCGGACCTTGATAAAGAAGGTACTCTCTGCGCGGAGCAGATGCTGCTGGCCAGAAGTTATCAGGCGGCAGCCAGAGTCAGAGAAATATTGGGGATAGACGGCCAGGAATATCTGGAGCGGTTTCAGAAGCTGAAGAAAAATATCTGCACGTATTTCTGGGATGAGGAAAAAGGCGCGTACATTGACAGTTATGTCTCCGGAAGACGTCACGTGACACGCCATGCCAATATTTTTGCTGTTTTATTCGGGTATACGGACGATGATGAGACAGAGAGTATTGTGAAGAATGTACTGTTGAATGATGAAGTGGACGCAATTACAACGCCGTATTTTAAATTTTATGAGTTGGAAGTGCTGGCATCTCTTGGGTACTTTGACAGAGTCATGGAGACCATGAAGGATTATTGGGGCGGCATGCTGGACCGGGGAGCGGACACTTTCTGGGAGGAATTCAAGCCGGACCAGCCTGAGGAGGAACAGTACAGCATGTACGGCGATAAATACGGAAAAAGCCTCTGCCATGCGTGGGGAGCCAGCCCTATTTATTTGATAGGCAGGTATTTTATGGGTGTCAGGCCTGTTACCCCTGCATATGCGTCCTTTGAGGTGAAGCCGCAGCTGGGGCAGTTTGAAAGGTTTGAGTGTACATTTCCGGTTGGAGAGGGGTCTGTATGGATGCGCTATGAAAACGGAATATTAAAAGTTAAGGCTGACAGGCCCGGAGGGGTGCTAAAAGCAGGACAAGATTCTTATGAGCTGGAGGCAGATAAGGAACTTGTGATCGTGGAGGAGCGGGGATCAGACCAGCGATAATACCAGTCATGCATGGCTGGTCAGCTCCTTCTGCGTGAGCGGAAATGAAATTGTCAGTGAGGTTCGTAAAGTTTAATGACCTCTCTGCTGCGTTTTCCGCTCTCGTCTGCTATTTCTTTGTAAATGCCCCAGGACTTTCCCGTGGAATAAAAGCAGGTGAATCTGTTTGTGTTTATCCTTGGGCGGAAGGATATTTTATTTTCCGGCAAATTAAACTCATATCCCGACAGCGCCACAAGCAGGCCCCAGGCTGCCATGGAGCGGACATAGTGATGGCCGCATTCTATTTCATCATACGGATTCCTCCGTATGCCGTCATACCGCTTTCTGATACCGCTGACTATTGACATGGCTTCATCTGTCATACCTTCATAGATCAAATGAACGGCTGCCTGAAGCTCAATGCCGGTCCAGACCTCATCTGAGTATACGAAAGGCTGGTCAGGACGTCCGCCTTCAGGCCAGGTACACAGCAGGAGTCCTGGCTCATCAGGGATAGCATAGCACCGCTGAACACTGCTGTGTCCGTCCAGTTTTTCTTTAAAATTATATTTGTATACAGAATGTATGGCTTTCTTCACATGATCTTCGGGGAAAAGATATCCCAGCCCATACAGGTGGGCAAGTTCCTGACCAAAGAGCTGGTCCGAGAGACAGCCTGTTCCGTACTGATAGTTATGGGCCTGCAGCAGTTCCGGGCTGATATTCTGCTCATAGAAGCTGCCGTTAAACAGCAGCTCATCCATCTTCCTGCTTCCCTTTTCAGCTATATCCAGCCATCCGTATGCCAGTTTTTTATCACCCAGATACAGAGCCATCTGTGCGGCAGCCCGAAGAGCAGCATAGAATATAGAATTTGTCATGGAAGTGATTCCATAGAATTCAATGTCGTATGTGTTGTGTTGACGGGAATCCAGAACCCCATCCATATCTTCATCCCAGCTGTGCACTGCAAAGTCCATGCTCCTCACTGCAGAAGGCCATAATTCTTTTAAATACTCATCGTCTCCGCTGTAACGCCAGTCACGGTATAGGCGGAGTATACATCCCAGCTGCCCGTCAGTGGCGGGGAACATATCCCACTTCTTCCCCTCCAATTTTCTCTTTGCACGGAAAGCCATGGAGCCGTTTTCGTCTGTTTCAGTGAGAAATTCTGTGCGCCTCATATCCCGCTCTAATTCAGGAAAAAGAAAGGCCAGTGTCTGGGCGTAGTTCCATACATGGGTACAATTGCCTGCACAGCTTCCGGCATGTTCAAAGCAGCCCTCCCACCCGAAAAAGGTGCCGTCCTCCAGCCTGAAGCAGGTACAGGAGCGCAGAACATTGACAGAGGCCACCAGCTCTTCTATGACATCTGCACCCAGTGAAGAACTGTACAGTGCATCTGAGAAGTCGCGGCTCCTGCCCCAAAGATAATTTGTACTGTCAGCAAAATAGCAGAGAACATCCCAGGAATCATCCCACTGGGAGGCATAATAATTTTTCCATTTACGTGCATCCGGCATTTCGTCCGGCCCCAGATGCCCATCCGGCCACCATCCATATCTATACGGGAAGTACCAGGTAATATAGAAAACAAAGTCCTTTTCTTCCCCGGGGCGGATTCTTTGCTTTTTCGCTACAGATCCTACATATCGTTCAGAGCTTACAGGAGCCTTAACATCAGGAGCAGGTTCAAGTATTCCGTCCCTGCTGAAATCCTGCCAGAATTCTTCAGCTCCGTCCCACCAGCCCCCATACTGCCAGTGCTCTTTTACAGTTACTCCTTCTCCTGCAGCGCCAAGGGCCAGGTTCCCATTATTCACTGCCGTTTCCGCCAGGCTGTCCGCTCCAAATATAATTCCCGTGAGACCATCCCGGCAAAGGGTTTTCTGATAATGATGACCTTCCTGCCGGAGATGGTCAAAGCCGTCGTAATCTATAAATCCTGCCGCATTTAGCAGGCTTCCGGCAATAGATACATCCACATCAGTATCACATAGATTTTTTACCGTGTACTTCAGCTGGAAACCGGGAATGCCTGAATTTTTGGCATCCAGGGGTATAAAGGGAGTAAATGCAGATGCAGTAATCTGCAGAGGCGTGTTTTCGTGGAAGAGTGTTAACTCGTGAAAGGGGTAATGGCAGGTGTAGGTACTTTTTGAAAATCTCGGCAATCCCATAAGTTCACCGGAATGATACATCTGACGAAGTCCTGCATCTCCCGGTACAGCTTCCAGGACCCTGGCAGATGCCTCTTTACCTTCCGGCCTGGCCCAAATAGAAAAAAAGGTGTATGGCAGCTTCAGACCTTTATCAGGGTGACCGAAGATCTCGAAGTCGCAGAATGCGCCGCTGGAAGTCAAAGAGATATTTCCTGTTCCTATGCCGCCCAGCAGTCCGCGCAGAGCTGTATGCCTGTTGGTATACACCTTTGTATTTTTAAGAATCTGTTCATGATCTATCCATTGATCCATGATATCGCCTCCTTTTATTCATTAAATATATTTAGTTCTATAGTTGTTTGCGATTTGATTTACTTTAATGTTAACGATGCAAAATGTGTATGCTGGGAAAAACAATACTGATCATTTCGTGAACGAAAATTAATAAAAATCATGGGTTATTACAGCATTTATTCATATATTATACTGGATATGGATATATGTCAATATAGAAATTAACAATAATAGACATGGTTAATAAAAATATTAAACAAGATAAAAGAATGCATTATGCAGGTTTCTGTATTTGTATAAGAACAGTTCCGGAGTAATGTTTTTATAGATGGCATAGATTCGAGGCCATTAGTTTATGATCCGGATTTCAGAGAGATAAAAAGCAGCTAAACCTGACGGTTAGCTGCTTGTGTATAATAATCCGTAAAAATATTAAAACAAATTAGCCATTTATAAGTTCATCCAGCAGTTTAGGAACCATCTCATCCATTGTCTCATCAGAGAACTGGCATGTTCCTACGGCTTTGTGTCCCCCGCCGCCGTACTTGAGCATCAGGCTTCCTACGTCCACGGTAGAGGTGCGGTTCAAAATACTGTACCCAACAGCGACAGAACAGCCCTTTCCTCCCTTGCCGCTTACGATCCAGGCGGAGATATTCTGCTGGGGATACATGCTGTAGATAAGAAAGCGGTTGCCTGTGTAGATAGGATCTACCCCTCTGAGATCAGAGATGATCACATCCTTCTCAACCCTGGTATGGGCGGCTACCATCTCTTCAAACTTTGAAGTCTGTTCAAAATAAACCTCAATTCTTTCTTTTACATCAGAAAGGTTGAGTATTTCTTCAGTGTTCATATACCGGCAGGCATCCATCAGTTTTTCCATCAGCTGGTAGTTGGAGATGGTAAAATTCCTCCATCGTCCCAGACCGGTTCTGGGATCCATAAGAAAACCGATGAGGATCCATCCTTTTGGATTCTGGATCTCGTCAATAGTCAGGTTTCCGGAGTCAACCTTGTCTACGGCCTCCAGCATTTCTGTAAACTGAGGAAATTTTTCCTGCCCTCCGTAATATTCATAGATGATCCTGGCACAGGAAGGGGTAATTCGGCTCTCGCCGCGGTAACGGCCTTTCAGGTTGTTGCGCTCAAATTCACTGGAATGATGGTCAAACCAGAGTCCGCAGCCCTCTGCAAAAGGGACATTGGCCAGACAGTCATTTTCTGTGATCTCCACAAGGCCGTCCTGTATATCCTTGGGATGTGCAAATTTCCATGTATCAATTATGCCGGC
Organism: Murimonas intestini; assembly: GCF_024622195.1. Classification (NCBI taxonomy): domain Bacteria; kingdom Bacillati; phylum Bacillota; class Clostridia; order Lachnospirales; family Lachnospiraceae; genus Murimonas; species Murimonas intestini. The sequence goes on along the minus strand of NZ_JANKBI010000019.1, from coordinate 83,905 downwards.
TTCTTTGAGCAGTGCTCCGCATACAAGGCCGTCAAAATCAGAACGTGTAACCAAACGCATATATTTCAGCTCCTTTTTAATCTCCGCTGCGCGGATATATTTGTCTGCAGCTTTCCGGTTCACGGGCAGCTGTATCTGTTCTTATTATCATAGCATGAATTTTGAAAATTGGATATCGATTTGAGAAAATAAAAAGTATTTATGCCTATAAACGAAAATTCTTGACAAAAATATGTTTATAGGATACAGTAAAGTGGTATATCTCAATATGCAAAGAGCAGACGTCCCAAGGAAATAAGCCAGGGATGTTAAGAGATGGGATGTACTGTTATTAAAAATAAGATTATGATAGGAGGTGAAGCACATGTTCCATATAGCATTTAAGGATTCCACATTGTGGAACAATATTGGAGATATAGCGTCTCAGACAGGTAAAATTTCATGTTCCGTGTCGTATTGCGCCCTTTTTTACGGGATGACATGTGCTTTTCCTGCCTTTGAGAGTGTGGAGTCTTCAATATAGATTGGATGGATCCGGACTGCTTTGACAGAATAGCATAAGTATAGTCATGCCCGGTAGGCGAGGGTGCCGACCGGGCATTTTTGCGCTCATTTTTAGGAAAGGATGATAATTTATGAAACGATTACAACAATATACGGCTACGGCCAGGATATGTGCCAAGGGAGTATTTGACGGCGGTCTGCTGAGTGTAGCGGGCGAATACCTGGTACGTTTTCTGCAGCTTATTCTGCTTGTGCAGATATGGCGCTCATTCGGGGAGAGCAGTGTACTGCCTGACGGCATGTCACTGCCGGTTCTTCTCACTTATACCTTGATGGCATCTGTATTCCGCCAGCAGCTGGACATTATTACACCAGCCACATCTGCGCTCTGGGAGGGCTCTATAACAGGGAGATACTTAAGGCCGTGTCCTGTGCTTGGAGGGCTGGCCGCCGAGACCATAGGGAGATGGTGGATACCGGTATTTCTGTTTTATTCTGTTCCGGTACTGCTTATCTCTCCTTTGCTGGGGATATCCCCGCTGCCGGCCTCTGCCTGGAATCTGGTGTTTTTTCTTATCAGCCTGGCGCTCAGTGCTTCGCTGGGATTTGCACTGGACTTTATTTATGCATCCATGGCGATCCGTATGAAAAACGGGTGCTGGGCCGCACAGATGGTGAGGGAAGCGCTGACACAGCTCTTTACAGGCGCGCTGATTCCGTTTGCGATGCTGCCAGGCTGGGCGGGACAGCTGCTGTCCTGGCTTCCCACAGGTTCCATTGCTTCTGCTCCGCTGTCCATCTATGTGGGCGGCGCGGGCAGCAGTCCCCTGTATCTGATCGGCCTGCAGCTGTTTTGGAATGCTGTGCTGTGGCCGATCTCATTATGGATATTCCATAAAAGTGAAGAAAGGATGATTTCTTATGGAGGATAGAAGTATAAATAATCAGACAGAAAATACTGCCGGGGAGATAAGATACGGCAAAGAGAAGGGATGGTTTTTCACGCTGATGAGGCTTTATGGCACATACGCAAAGCTGGACCTGCTCTGGTTCCTCAGGGATACAAAATACTGCCTGCTGTATATGGTGACAGATGTCATCTGTGCGCTGGCGGCTATGGCAGGAGTCCTGCTGCTCTCCGTGCAGTTTGGAGGTTTCGGAGGAATGAGCAGAAATGAGATATTGTTTATGCTCAGCTATGGGATCTTCGTAGACGGTATTTTTAATCTGTTTTTTACAGGAGAAAATATGGGCAATATCAGCCGTGTCATTGGGCGGGGACAGCTGGACCACTGGATGATCCAGCCTGTGCCTGTCTGGATCCAGATGGCAACATGCGGGTTCTGTCCGTTTTCAGGTTCAAGCAAGCTGGTATGCGGAATTATCATGACAGTGTATTCCCTGTACGGGCTGCCTGTTGCGGTGACTCCATGGTGGGTATTTTCATTTCTGGCCGGCACAGCGGCATCCACGGCAGTGATCCTGGCTTTTGTCTATATCGTTTCCTGCCTGGCATTTGTATCGCCAGCTGCGGCGGAGGAGATAGCCCCCACCGCACACAGTCCCTTTGATATGCTCAAAAGCTATCCGCTGGGAGGGCTTTCGGCATTCTGGAAGACTTGTTTCTGCACTGTTGCACCGGTGGGGCTTGCAGCCTGGCTGCCAAGCCTGTCCCTGCTTGAAAAGGCTCCGGGCATGTTTGGCCCTTTACCGGTACTTACTATAGTTATGGCAGCTGTCTATATGGCAGCAGCCGGTATGTTATTTAAGAAAGGAATGAATTATTATGGAAAATATGGCTGCCCCAGATATTCTGGCTTTGGACATCGTTGATATCACTAAAATATATTCACAATGGCAGCGTACCGGACAGGTGCGTGATATATTAAGGAATCTGATACATCCCCAGAAAAAGGAGATCAAGGCTTTGGAAGGCCTGAGCCTTCAGGTCAGGCAGGGAGAGTTTGCAGCCTACGCAGGCGCAAATGGAGCCGGAAAATCAACTACAATTAAAATATTATCAGGTATACTGAAACCCACATCGGGCAGTGTGCGGGTCCTGGGAATGGATCCTTCTGTCAGCCGCCTGGAGCTCATGCGCCGCATAGGAGTCCTGTTCGGGCAGAGGACAGAGCTCTGGTGGGACCAGCCTGTTCTAACCAGTTTTGAATGGAAAAAAAGTGTGTGGAATATCCCGGACAGCGTTTATAAAGAAAATCTGGACATGGTCACAGAGCTGCTGGATCTGGGAGAGCTTCTGCATACATTTTCCAGGGAGCTGAGCCTGGGGCAGAGGATGAAGGCTGATCTGGGAATGCTGCTTCTGCATTCCCCCCAGGTCCTGTTCCTGGATGAACCCACGCTGGGGCTGGATGTACTGGCCAAAAGAGATATGATCACTTTCCTGAAAAAAATAAATAAGGAGAGGGGAGTCACGATCGTGGTTACAAGCCATGATATGGACGATCTGGAAGAGATGGCAAGAAGGATCATTCTCCTGGATCATGGACATCTGGCCTTTGACGGGTCTTTTGAAGAGCTGAGGCGCGTCCAGGGAGGCCTGGGCCGCGTAAGAGTGACTGTGTCGGAAGATGCAGGGGCCGGGATGCAGGAACTGCCTGGGCTGACCCTTGAGGAAGTAAAGGATAATGTCTATGAATATGCATATAATCATGAAAAGTCCTCCATGCAGGATATCCTGAAGGCGTTGTCGTGTCTGTCCGGGATAGAGGATGTGGAGCTTAAAAGAGCACCTATTGAAGAAGTTATCGCGAAGCTGTACAGGAGCTGGAAATAAAGCGCGGTAATCAGATTTGTTTACCATGATACATGAGTAAGAGAAAATAAAGATAAAAATAAGACAATTGTAGTATTGACATTTGCGTAAGACAGGAGTAGTATATAGGTATGAAATACTACTCCTGTCTTATAAAGGAGAATGAAAAGAGGTGAATCAGATGGATATTAAACTGGTGGATAGCGAAATTAAGGTCATGGATGTTCTCTGGAAAGAGGGAGATTCAATGGCAAGGCATGTTGCGGATGTGATGGAGGAGCGGTACGGCTGGAATGTCAATACTACGTATACGTTATTAAAACGGTGTATCAAAAAAGGAGCTGTAGAGCGAAAAGACCCCAATTTTGTCTGTCATGCCCTGATTTTGCAGGAACAGGTGCAGGAGCAGGAGACAGATGAACTATTGCACAAGGTTTTCGATGGTTCTGTTGAGAAGCTGTTTGCTTCCCTGCTGGGCAGAAAAAAACTGTCAGAGGTACAGGTAGAAAAACTGAAACAGATGGTTTCAGAGTTAGGGGGTGAGGAATAATGAGTCTGCTGCAAATGAGTATTTCGGCTGCTGTTATGATCTTTATTATAACAGTTATTCGGGCGATCGCCATCAACCGTTTACCTAAAAAGACATTTATTGCCTTATGGGGGATCGTGCTGCTGCGGCTGTTGGTGCCATTTACCCTGCCATCCCCGATAAGTGTCTATTCCCTGGCAGTACGTCCAAAAGCCGGGCAGACCGGAAGCACTCCAATATTAAATATATTTCCGTCTTCCACAAATGCTGCAGCACCTGCCGTCACAGTTACAGCAGGAATTTCACCGTGGATGTGGGTGTGGGGCATTGGCCTGGCATTATGTATTTTATACTTTACGATTGCTTATATCAGATGCCGCCGCCAGTTTATGATATCCCGGCCCGCTGAAAATGATTTTACTGTAAAATGGTTGGCAGAGCACAAGTGCAGGCGGCCTGTCTCGATCCGTCAGACGGAGAAGATTACGGCTCCGCTCACTTATGGCATATTGAGGCCTGTTATTCTAATGCCGTCACAGACAGATTGGACAGATACAAAAAAACTGAAATATGTACTTGCGCATGAGTATGTGCATATCCGGCGCTTTGACGGAGTGACGAAGTTTTTGCTGACTGCGGCGCTGTGTATCCATTGGTTTAACCCTCTTGTGTGGGTAATGTATGTATTGGCCAATCGGGATATTGAGCTTTCCTGCGATGAAAAAGTAGTGCGCTTATTTGGAGAGACTGTGAAATCCGCTTATGCACTAACACTGATCGGCATGGAGGAAAAGAAAAGCGGGCTTACCCCGCTGTGTAACCATTTCAGCAGAAACGCCATTGAAGAAAGGATTGTGGCAATTATGAAAATTAAAAAGACAACAGTTTTTAATCTGGCAGCAGCCTGTGCTGTAGTAGCTGTTATTGGAAGTACATTTGGAACTTCCGCTGCCGCAGAGAGTGTCTCCCAAAATCTCCCTGCCATTGAAGAGGCTATCGTTACTTCACCTGACGGCCCTTATGCCAGTAAGTTCCTACCGGATCCTGACATATATGCAAAGTATTCGTCATACGGGATTTCTATTTCACAGGACGGTAAAAGACTGCTTTATAATGGGCAGGATGTAAGGCTTTTTGCAGATGAGCATTCTGATGGGGAAGCGTTCTATTATGATGAAGCCGGGACAGCCAATCTGGCAGTAACACGCAATTCGTTAGGGGAAATCACAGGAGTGGATACAATATCTGAGGAAGCTGCACAAAAGTACAGGTCTGCATTCTTCGGGGCTGATGTTAATAGTACAGCTCAGGTAAACAATGAGAATGAGGTAAATGCAGCCGCGCAGATAAATAGCAAAGAAGTGTCAGGCGGAACTAAATTTGAACAATATTCACCCTACGGAATCGATTATATTTCAGAAGTAAATATTATGTATTTTAAAGGGCAGAGAGTAAAAGTATTTATTGATGAAAGTGCAGGCGTATTTAATGCTTTCTGGACAGATGAGGACGGCACGGTTAATTTATCAGTAGTCAGGGATTCCTCCGGACAGATCACCGGAATCGAAACTATTTCAGAGGAAAAAGTGCAGGACTATAGGGTGGCAGCTGATAATTATGAGCAGGATCTTCTGAATGGGGTGGAAGAGAAGATAGCGGAAAAGTATTCAGATAAGTAGTTTTGGGGCAGGGAATGTGTGTGGTTTTGAAAGGACTTATGATTATTTGCATATATATAAAATAAGAGTTTTAAAAGGAAATCTGGATGAAATCTGGGTTTCCTTTTTTAATAAGAAAATTTAAAAGTGTTAATAACTGATTATTTTAATACTTGACAGAGAAAAGGTTTGGTTATAAATTTAAAAATAGAAATATAATTAAAAGATAAATAATAATGAGGAAAATTATGGAAAATAACGAAAAAATTAATAAAAATAAAAGGCTTTCTAATAAGATATCAAAACTGTTCCTCTTATTTGTTGTTCCGCTGATAATCCTCCTGGGGATTTATACCTGGTATACTGCTCATATCCTTAATGAAAGGACAAAGGAAGCAAATGTACATACTCTGGATCTGTATAGTAACGAGATCTTTCAGGATATTGAAGGAGCAGATATATTTTTAAATAGTATAACTTCAAATGGAAAAGAATATCAGCGGCTACAGTTGAACCTTCCATCTATTGAGATACAGGATTACGAGAGGCAGCTTCTGGATAAGTATAGAGCTATTCTGCAAACGAATAAGACAGTAAGTGGATTATTTATATTTAATCCTGGAAGAGGGTGTTATGGGGCTGCATTCAGAAGTAATGTAGGAGAAATTACACAGATAGAATTGATTTATTACTTTAAAGATTTAATGAAAAAAATACAAAGTGGGTCTGAGGATAGGATGTATATAGAGCAAATAGGTGAACAGTATTATCTGATTCGTCTAAAGGCTGACAAAGGAGTTTCCTGTGCTTCTGTCGTATCATTTTCTAATATAGCTAAAAATAGCCTGGTCGGAAAAGAAAAATATGTATTTTATGGAGGAGAAACAGGGAATGTCTTTTATACAGATTTATCAAGAGAAGAGACCCGGATTTTGACTCAGAATTCAGAAAAAGATATTTTAGTGGCATCAGATGGAAATTATAGAAGTGTACGCAAAGAACTGGGGATTCTTGATATCAATGTACTGTATTTAATGAAAGAGGAGTCTCATCTGTTTCTGGACATGACACAGAGCCTACTGTTGTGTATGACAGCATTGATAGCCCTGCTTCTGCCTTTTTCATACAGATCCATGCGCCAGAACATTTTTTCCCCCATGAAGTCTATGGTACAGACTATAGAGCGGATAAAGCAGGGCGATATGGAGTTAAGAATGGAGTGCAAACAGCCGGTTGAAGAATTTACGCAGATCAGTGAATCTTTTAATGGTATGTTAAATCAGATAAATAAATATAAGATAGAAAGCTATGAAAATGAACTGGCAGTGCAGAAGGCCCGGCTGCAGTATTATCAGGTGCAGATGCGGCCGCACTTTTTTATTAACTGTCTGAAAAACCTGTATGCATTGGCGGAAGAACAGAGTTATAAGAAGATCCAGCAGATGATTCTGGCATTTTCAAGTTACTGGAGGCATGTTATGCAGGATAGTCTTCATTTAATACCTCTGAGAAGGGAAGTTGAAAGTGTACGGGATTATATCGAATTAATGAGAATGACCATGGAACTTCCTCCCTGCGCAGTAATTGATATTCCAATATATATTCAGGACTATATGGTACCGCCCATGCTGCTGCTTACATTTGTTGAAAATTCTATAAAGCATATTATAACTAGTGAAAAACAGGTACAGGTTCATATTAAAGGGATGATGATAACAAACGGGCAGCAGCGTTTGAATCTGTCAATCACTGATAATGGACCTGGGTTTAGCGAAGAAAGCCTAAAGAGGCTGAATAGCTCTGTGTGTGGTGATGAGTATCAGGGACAAAAAATCGGAATCAGTAATGTAAAGCAGCGTTTAGATATATTATATCATGGAGAAGCTATAATTTCCTTTTCCAATAACAGACGGGGAGGACATATAGAAATTTTCATACCAATCAGGGAGAGATAGAAATGATGACCGTTTTGATAGTAGATGATCAGACCAGCGTGGTTAATGGGATACATGCCGGTATCCGGTGGAAAGAGGCAGGGGTTGACAGGGTTTTGGAGGCTTACCATGCCGCGGGGGCAAAGAAAATTTTTCAAAATTACAGGGTAGATATTTTATTATGTGACATAGAGATGCCGGCAGAGGATGGTATCAGTCTGCTAAGATGGGTGCGGAAAATGGGGTATCAGACAGAGTGTATTTTCCTTACGGCTCATGCAGAATTTGCCTATGCCAGGCAGGCCCTACAGCTAGGAAGCGTGGATTATATTATACAGCCAGCCAGGTATGAAGATATTGAGAAGACCATTTACAGGACAGTAAACAGAATTCAGGAAAATATGCGCGCGGCAGAGTACTATGATTATGGAAAGCTGTTATCCCATAAAAAGATGAAGGTTTTAGACGGTTTGTTTTCAAGGATACTAAGTGGAGGTGTTAAAGATACCAGTGGGTTGCTGGAGGACTGCAGACGTTTGAATATTCCTCTATATGAGAAAAGCAGTATATATTTGGTAAGGATAGTCCTTGTAGCTGGGACAGGGGGGCTGGAGGATGAGGAACTGCGACAGTATTCACTTCTGAATATACTGGCAGAATTGTTTTCAGATTATGGTCAGGAAGTGATGCTTACAAGTGCGGATGATAATTCTTATATGCTTCTTGTATTTCAGGCAGAAAATATGTTGATAGATAGAATGGGTACAGAGCGTCTGCTTTTGGAGTTTATAGAGCAGTGCCGTCTGTTTGCCGATATGCATATAGCATGTTATTCCAGTGAGCAAATCAATCCTGCGGATATCAGTGTATGTGCTGTTCAGATGGCTGGGATGGCAAGAGATAACGTGACCGGACAGACAGGAGTCTTTTGGATTGAAGATAATAGAAAACAGAAAGAGTATGGGGATAAAAGGGAGATTCCTTTTTTTCAAAAACAAAAATATATTGATTATATAGCAAATGGCTATATTAGTTCGGCCGGTCGGGAGATTATAAAGTATCTGGAAAAACTGAAATCTGCTGGAGTAATGGATGCGGCAATGCTTATGAAATGTTATCAGGATTTTCAGGAAATATTATATGCCAGTGGTGAGAAAAATGGAATTTGGGTCAATAATATTCTGAGGCAGCCTCAGATGGCGGCTTATGGGGACAAGTCTAAAAGCTCCCTGGAAAATCTGGAAGATTATATAGGAACTGTGCTGGAAATCTATGAAAGTAGTATGCGAAAGAAAGAAGAAGACAAGACACAGATAGAAAAAGTGATAGAGTATATACAATGCAATATTGAAAAGGAATTAAAGCGTCAGGAAATTGCAGATGCGCTTCATCTGAATCCTGACTATCTATCCCGGATATTCACGAAAGCGGTGGGAAAGCCATTAAAAACATATATTATTGAGGAAAAGATGCAGCTTGCAAAGATTTTATTGACCACGACCCCTTTGCCAGTGGGGGATATTGCTGCAAGGATAGGTTATACTAACTTCTCACATTTTTCACAGAGCTATAAAAAAGTAATGGGAAAGCAGCCATTTGAAGAGAGGAAGAAGGAAAATTGTCAAGAAAGTGATAAAGATTGTTGAAATTAAGACAGGATAAGGGAAAAGATTACAAAAGAGGTAAGAAAACTGATAAAGAGGGTCAGCCTTTGGGTAGAAGGTAGGACTCTCTTTTTCTTATAATGATGATATCAAAACGTCACGTGATGTATAAAAAAATTATGACAGGAGGATAAGTAGATGAAAAGATTTAGAAAAGTAGTTCCTATGGGGCTGGCAATCTGTCTGGCAGCTGGTATGTATACAAGTGAAGCGGCTGCGGCAGAGGAAAATGAACCATATGAGGTTGTAATCGTTGAAGGGGGGAGGGCGACCCAAGATGCTATGGATGCTGTATCCGAAAAACTAAGTGAAATTACCGGAGAAAAAATTGGTAATACAACCGTTAAAATTGTAACTGTAAGTCAGGGAACTTATGTGGATCAGTTGAATATGATGCTATCCTCCGGTGAGCAGGTAGATCTTTGTCTGACGGCTATCAACAATGCCCAGTCTGTTGCATTTATGAAGAATGCGAATCAACTTCTGCCAATGGACAGCCTGTTGAAAGAGTATGGACAGGATATTTTGAAAGATGTGCCCGAGGAATGGCTGAAAGCAGGAAGAGTAGGTACGGAACAATACAGTATTCCAGGTGACAGGGGGAAAGGGTCTGGTATTGGTTTTTTTATGGTGAAAGACATAGCAGATGCATTGGATGTGGATATGGAAACTGTGAAAACTCTGGATGATGTGGAGGCTGTTCTGAATAAAGTAAAAGAAGCATACCCGGATATGTACCCGCTTGCGCCTGATGTAGGGGGATATAATCCTATGCCGGTAGCATATGATCCTGTTTTTGGTTATATTGGCTGTATACCTGATATATACAAATATAAAGAAGGTGATCCATTAGTAAATTTTTATGAGACAGAGCAATATAAAGACTGGACAACCAGAATGTATAAATGGGCCTCTCAGGGACTTGTAATGCCGGATGGCGCAAATAGCACAGTCACCAATAAAAGCTTGATGGCAGCGGGAAAGGTAGCCTGCGCCATAAGGAATACAGATCCGGACCCGGCAGGGGAGTGGTCAGATGCAGTAGGGAAGGAAATAGTAGTAAGTGAACTGTTAAATCCTACTCTGTATGCCGCCACAAATCATGCCGGCTGGCAGGTTGGGATTGGATCAACGTCTCAGAACCCGGAACGGGCTATGCAGGTCTTAAATCTCATTGCAGCAGATACAGAATTTGCTAATACACTCTGTTATGGAGTTGAAGGAGTTCATTATCAGATAAAAGATTCTGAAAAAAATACGATTGAATATATGCCGGGACAGGATGGGACAAGTACAGAATACGAGAGTATCTGGGGGAGATTTCCACAGGGATTTGACATTTATGTACCGCTGGGCAGGCCAGACAATTTCTGGGAAATAGTTAAAGATTTTAATAAGGAATGCGTATATTCACCTGCATATGGATTTTCATATGATCCGTCTAATGTGCAAAACGAAACAGCCGCATGTGCAAATGTAATCAGCAAGTACGATGCACCTTTACAGTGTGGGATGCTGGATCCTGAGACAGAACTTCCTATGTTTATCGAGGAACTTAAAGCCGCTGGTGCGGATAAGATTATAGAAGATAAGCAAAAACAGTTTGATGAATGGAAAAAAGCAAACAGTAACTAAGAAAGGAAAAACGTACATGATTTTCCGGACAAGGTGACAGCTGCACCCTGTCCGGAACAGAGAGGGGATGGGGAGATGAAGTGCAATGCCGGACAACCTTTGGTAAAAAAAACATTACGAAAATATGGCCTTCTGTATCTGATGTTTATTCCTGGTGCAGTTTACTTGCTGATTAATAATTATATACCTATGGCGGGAATTATAATAGCTTTTAAGAACTATAATGTCAGAGACGGTATTTGGAAAAGCCCATGGGTAGGGTTTGACAATTTTGAATACCTGTTTAAAACAAAAGATGCCTGGATTATAACCAGAAATACATTGGGATATAATCTGGCATTCATTGTACTGGGAACAGTATTTGCCGTCACGGTAGCCATATTGTTGTATGAACTGAAAGCCCAGCGGGCAAGAAAAGCATACCAGACTATTATACTGATTCCATTTTTAATCTCTATGGTTATTACCAGTTATCTTGTTTATGGATTTTTAGCACAGGATGTAGGATTTGTTAACAACAGCATATTAAAAAATCTGGGTAAGGACAGTATATCCTGGTATTCGGAAGCAAAATATTGGCCATTTATTTTAATTTTTGTTAATCTTTGGAAACAGTTTGGATATAACTGTATTATCTATTATGCTACACTCATGGGAATTGACAAAGGATATTTTGAAGCGGCTGTCATAGACGGCGCGGGAAGATGGCAGAGAATCCGAAATATTACGCTGCCTCACCTAAAACCGACAATTATTATCATGACTTTGCTTGCTTTGGGAAAAATATTCTATTCGGATTTTGGACTGTTCTATCAGGTTCCTATGAACAGCGGACCGTTGGTCAATGCGACTAACACGATTGATACATATGTTTACAGGGGAATGATGAGTACCGGGAATCTTGGTATGTCATCAGCGGCTGGATTTTACCAGTCAATAGTGGGCTTTGTTTTGGTTTTGTCTGTGAATTTAATTGTACGCAGGGTAGATCGGGAAAATGCATTGTTTTGAGGGGAGAAACGAGTATGGTTGAGAAAGGAAAAGTATTTCAGATTTTAGTACATTTTATATTTATACTGTTGTGTCTTAGTTGTCTGATTCCTTTTGTATTAATGATTGTCTCATCATTTACATCAGAGACATCTCTTATACGAGACGGTTATTCCTTCTGGCCAGGGGAATTTAGCCTGGATGCATATAAATATACATTGATGGATACAGGGGCATTTCTTAAAGGATATGGAATATCAATTCTTGTAACAACAGCAGGTACACTTGTCAGTTTGATAATAACCACACTGTATGCATATCCTTTATCCAGAAAGGATCTTCCGGGTAAAAATGCCATGTCATTCTTTTTATTTTTTACTATGCTTTTTAACGGCGGGCTGATTCCGCGCTATATGATGTGGACACAAAGCCTGCATATTAAAAATACATATTGGGCCTATATTCTCCCTAATCTGCTGATGTCTGCATTTTATGTGATTATGATGCGCACATATATGTCTAATTCTATTCCAGATGAGATTATAGATGCAGCAAAGGTAGATGGAGCAGGGGAAGGAAAAATCCTGATTAGGATTGTGGTACCGGTAGCAAAACCAATACTTGCGACATTGACTCTTCTAACAGGACTTGGGTACTGGAATGATTGGCTAAACGGTCTTTATTTTATAACAAATGACAAATATTACAGTATTCAGGTGCTTCTCAACCGTATGCTCCTGGATCTGCAGTTCCTAATGAGTAACGCAAGCCAGCTTGCGGGTTCGGGAGTCCAGATAGGAATGCTTCCGACAATGGGAATTAAGATGGCTATGGCAGTACTGGGAATACTTCCCATGCTGATAATATACCCTCTTTTTCAGCGTTACTTTGTTCAGGGGATTGCTATCGGCGCAGTCAAGGGTTAGATATGCCGCAGGAACCACGGACAGCTGTTAGCAGTAAAAAGGATAATGTATAGGGAGGAAAACATGGAAAATTTAACATTTCAGTCAAAGAGAGAATTAAATAATAAGGTGAAAATACCAGTTATGGGATTTGGGGTGGCAGAGATTGCAGAAGACCTGCCTACTCAGGTAAAAATTTTGCGAGAGGCTATAGAGACTGGTTACAGAATGTTTGATACGGCACAGATATATAGGTCTGAGAGAGCCTTGGGAATTGCAATAAAAGAAAGTGGAATACCAAGACAAGAATTTTTTATTTCTACGAAGATTTTTGAACAACAGAGATATAACAGAACAACAGAATCGGTATTTGAAAGTTTACGGAAAATGGGAATTGAGTATCTGGACCGGTTTGTTCTGCATTGGCCCATAGCAGGCCGTTACATACAGTCTTACAAAGAAATGGAAAAGCTGTATTACTCTGGCATAATCAGAAGTCTGGGTGTTTCTAACTTTGAAATATGGCATATAAGGAATCTATTAGTACACTGCGATGTGATACCAGTTACAAATCAAGTGGAGTTTAATCCCACATACACATGTATAGAGCAGCGGAAATTCTGTGAAAAACTGGGTATTCAAATGGAGGCATATACGCCGATAGGCCGTGGAGGACGTTTTTTGAATACGGAGCCTTTAGTTACAATTGCAAATAGATATAAGAAGAGTGTACCTCAGATTATTTTGAGGTGGGACATCCAGCATAATGTTATACCAGTACCCAGAAGCGGCAGGAGAGTCCATATGGAGCAGAATGCGGATATTTTTGATTTTGAACTGGATAGAGATGATATGAAGCTAATCGATGGCATGAACTGTGATGACAGAAGGAACAGAAATCCTTATACCACTGAATAGGAGGGTAATATGGGAAACATGACATTTGACACAAAGATTAAATTAAATAATGGGGTTGAGATGCCCCTGGTGGGATACAGTACAGAGATTGTGGGCCGGATGGCTTTTCATGATCAGACCCGCAAGGAAATAATAGCAGAGGCAATAGAGGCAGGTTATCGGAGATTTGAAATAGTGGAAAGCGATGACTGTCAAAGAGCACTGGGTGATGCAATCAGAGAGAGCGGCATTCCACGTGAAGAGTTTTTTTTGTCTTGTAAGCCGCAGATAGCAGATATACGTGATTTCCGGTATTATTATGCATTTGAGGAAATCCTCGCACAGCTGCAAATGGATTTCGTTGACTTATATTCAGTATACTGGCCGCAGGAAAAGGTTTTTTATGGGTACCCTGAAGAGTGGCAGAGAAAAGCCTGGGTAAGGTTTCAGGATATTTATAAAGAAGGACGAGTCAGAGCTATTGGTCTGTGCCATTTCCAGATTCCTCACATAGAGAAGATTTTAAATGATCCAGACACTAAAATTATGCCGGCTGTCAATCAGGACCAGTTTCTCCCACTGTATTCAAATAAAAAGGTAAGACAGTACTGCAGTGAGAAAGGCATAATTTTTGGAGCCTTAAATGAGGAGGATGAGACAAGAATATTAAAAAAACCCAAGTATCGCGAATTTGAAAATCCGGGGCTGCGCCCATCTGGATTCTACGAAAAGAGCACCATGTTGAAGGAGATTGGGGAAAGCGTTGGAAAATCTATTCCGCAGGTTATAAACCGCTGGATATTACAACATGGCGCATTGCTTAATATAAAGGCGGTTGGAAGAGAACAGATGGAAGAAGAGAAAGATATTTTTGATTTCATTCTGTCAGAGGCCGATATGGCAAAGATTGATGCTGTCAATTTGGATTTTAGGGTGGGGTACGATCCTGAGCACATTGATTTCTAATGGAGAGATGATTAAATGAAGTTTGCATTGTTAGGTGCCGGCTGGAGAGCCGGATTTTATTATCGGGCTGTCCGTGCTATAGAGAAGAGACTTCAGATATGCTGCGTAGTAGAGAATAATCCTGAAACTGCTGAACAGATAAAAAACGCATGGAGGCTGCCAACAGTGAAAAATGCCGGTGAAGCCCTTAAGTTTAAACCCGATTTTTTTGTTCTCTGCCTTCCTCCGGCAGTGCTGCCAATAATACTGTGTGAAATTTTAAAGTATGATGTACCTATTTTGACAGAAACCTGGGCAGCTGAATCTGTGGAGAGTATGATATCCCTCTATGAGGAAACTAAAGGAGGACGAAATATCCAAGTATCTGAGCAATATCCCTGCCAGCCCATGCATAGTGCCAGACTGTCTTTGATTAGCAGCGGTATGCTTGGTGAAGTACGTCAGGTGCAGATATCGGTGGCTCATGGATATCATGGTATGGCTCTCATTAGAAGGTACTTGGGGACTGGCTATGCAGCATGTACAGTAGAGGGAAGAAGATTTTCCATGAATGCCGTGAAAGGACCTGGGAGGCAGGGATGGCCGGTATGCTTAAGTTTTCAGCAAGAAAAACAAGACATAATAACTGTTCATTATAAAGATAAATGGGGACTTTTAGATTTTAGCCAGGAACAGTATTTTTCACCAATGAGGTCATCCAGAATACTGATCAGAGGGGAAAAGGGGGAAATTTTTCAGAATGAGGTCAGCTGCCTGACGGAACCGTATCCGGGATTTTTAAAGTTTACTCTTCGCAGGGAGTGTAGCGGCCTGGATAACAGCCTTTGCCGGGCAGGCACTGTGTCAATTACAGGGAATGGAAAGTTATATTATAAAAATCCTTTTGGTCCACGCGGAATGAGTGACGAAGAGGTGGCAGTAGCTACATCTCTTTGCTATATGGAACAGTTTATAAAGACGGGAGAAAGCAGGTATTCTCTTGCTGATGAACTCCAGGATCAATACCTGGATTGGCTGGCACAGAAAGCAATCAGGACTGGAAAACCTGCAGAGGGCAAAGAGATGCCCTGGGCCCGGGGAAAGGAGAACGATGGTAAATAAAATTAGAGTAGGGATTATAGGCGCTGGGGTATGGGGATATCAGCATGCCCGGGCCTTTTCGGAGAGAAATGATGTGGAGATTGTGGGTATTGTGGGGCGGACAGAGGAAAAGACAAGAAAACGTGCCCGGGAATTTAATGTTCCTTACTTTCTTAATATTCAAAATATGTTGAAAGAAGGAAAACCTGATTTGGTTGATGTCTGTCTGCCAGGTCAACAGACTTTTAAACCTTTAAAACAACTTTTAGAGGCTGGGGTCCCTGTTATGACTGAAAAGCCTCTGACATATAATATGGAAGAAGCAAGGGAACTAGTACGGATTGCAGAGAAAAAGAAATTGTTTTTTGCCATTGATTTTAATCACAGCTGCAGTGAAGCCGTTGGTATGGCAAAGAGAGATATTGAAGAGGGCAGGCTGGGTGAAGTGATATTTGCTGAATGGCATTTTGCCCAGGCAGGAGAATTTCCTATGAGCCATCCATATTTGGCAATTATTGAAGCTCAGTGCCATGGGCTGGATATGATGGAGTATCTATGCGGTCCTATCAGCAGTGTATACGCAGATATGACGGATATGACAGGGAAAGGAAGCTATACCACATTTTCACTTTCGTTAAGATTTAAGGCTGGTGGTGTAGGAACTTTCCTAGGTTCCTTTGATTCATCCGATAACTATGACTGTGTGCAGGAAGTAAGAATTAATGGAACTAAGGGAACAATAAGTATCAAAAATAACACAAGAAAATACATTTTCCAGGAAAAGAACAGCAAAATTGCTAATGTGTGGAAACCGGGAATATTTGATGATAATGGGGGGTGCTTTGGAAAAAATATTGACCGCCATATTGATAAAATGCTGGAAGCTTTTAAAAAGGGAGACAAGCCTCCTATACCAGCAGAAAGGGGATTAAGAGCTCTGGAGACTGCCTGGGCAGCGATCAGTGCATTTGAGAGTGGAAGAAGAATTTTATTATAAGTTGTTCGATGTATATAAGACATATTAATAATAAAGAATGATGCAGCAGACTGTATAGAAACGGCAAAAACTGCCGTTTCATGCTGCAAAACTCGGAATGGTAACACGTAAGCAGCAGTGGTGCCGGTACAAGATATGTGTTAAATTCAAACATATATCTTGTACATCTGATATGAACATGTTAAAATAATTTTATTCAGACAACAGATTTTCTCAGGGACTATCAGTATTTGAAATCTGCATATCTAGTATTCAATAAAATAAGCTGAGCATTCTGTGCTGATATTGTGGTAAGGGCTATCTGGTAACCGTATAAAAGCAGTAAGAAGGCCGTCTCATTTTGAGCGATATAAGTTACAAATAATCATCATAAATCATTTCTGCCTGTTTCAGGCAAAATTTTCATGGATATTCAATTATTAATATAACTAAATACAAGCATGCTGTTGTCTGAGATATCAAAATTGATTATAATAAAAGTAGAGATAGTTCCCTGTATGGCTTAGAAGGAGCAAAATATGCCAGAAAGGAAAGAAGGCCATAAGCCGGATGATTATCTGCATCTAGAGGATATGGCAATGAAGACTGCAGCGCAGTTTTTTGGAGAAGAGATGCTTAGGTATCTGGGCATACACGAGAAGCCGCTGCGTGTTGCACCTACTGAAGTTGTACATTTGGAAGCACGTCAGATGTATGAGGACTTTAATTATGAGATGGAAAACGGGGAGTGGTATCATTTTGAATTTGAGAGTGATGGGATTCTGGCAGCAGATTTAAGAAGATTTAGGGAGTATGAAGCTGCTACGAGCCGCATATTTGGCGTACCGGTTACTACTTTCGTAGTGTGTTCTGCAGGGGTGAGAGAGCCCCTCTCTGAATTGAAGGAAGGGATTAACACCTACCGTGTAAGGGTGGTCATGCTTAAGAAGCAGGATGCAGATATCATGTTTCAGATGCTGTCTCGGAAATCAGCAGCTGAGATCAGAAAGCAGGACCTGCTTCCTGTACTCATGAGCCCTCTTATGTCAGGGGAGATGCCGCAAAAGGAGCGTATACTGAGAGGAGTCGGATATCTCAGAGAGAATTATATTGGGGTTGGGGAAGAAGACCTGAATAAAATGCAGGCTGTTTTATATGCTCTGGCAGTAAAATTTTTAAATGAGACGGAGCTAAAAGAGATTAAGGAGGCGATGGTGATGACAAAGCTGGGTCAGATGCTCGTGGATGATGGAATTGAAATGGGCATTGAAAAAGGTATTGAAAAAGGCACTGAGCGTATGCGTAAGCTCACAAAAATACTGCTGGATAAAAAGCGGTATGAGGAATTGGAAAAGGCGGCAGGGGATTCGGAATATTGTGAGCAGTTAATGGAGAGATACAAAATTTAGTGTTCGGGGGCAGGACGCAGCGGGTCAGCCGACTCCGGGATTGGCAGGCTATGTCAGTTCCGCCTCCCCTGCGGTTCTGGCGTATGATGTCAGCCTGCTTTGATAAGACTGCATTTAGCAGGCTTATCAAAGCAGTGATAGTATGGCGGCTCTCTGTTTTTTATTTTTTAATATTTTGTAAGATACGGTTGATCTGCCTGATATTTTCTTCATCAGCACCGCCCTGTTTTAACAGGCTGACCAGGGTCATACGTCCCATCATTCTCTGCAGGGCAGGATTATCTTTAACTGCATCTGCCACATCACCGCGGTCAGAAGCCCCTTTTGCCATCATTTCATCTATGATAGCTCCTGCTTTTTTATTGGCCCTGATATCAGAGAGGCAGTCGTTGATAGAAAAATAATCCGGTTTCAGATCATCTGCATCAAACCAGTTGGTTACAGGAGTACGCCTGATAAAAGTATACGCGGGATTTTCTTCTGCAACTTTTCGTATAGTAATACTCTCTTCGCAGGAATCTGCTTTGGCAGTAACCACATGCTCTCCCGTGACCGGTACCTGGAATTTAAAAATAATCCGGTTAGATTGTGTGGCAAATTCTTTTCCGTCTACTAGTAATGTCACCTCCGGCTGATTAGAATAAACTTTGATTTCTGTGATATCTTCTGCACGGTCTGCGTAGCGGCTGCCGCACAAATGAACAAACTTATCTTTTTTATTCCAGGCAGCTTTATAAAGATAAAAGGTATCTTTCTTTAATTTGCGGTCAATGGTTACCAGGCCTTTTTGATTTTCACCATGTTTTCCGCCTTCATCTCTTCCGTCAGCGGCAAAATCAAATAAATTCCATACATGGGTTGCCCACAAATAGGGACGGTCTTCTATCATATGCAGCATGTGTTCGTGGTACAGTGCCTGGTAACTTTCCGTATAATCTCCCTTTTCAGGATCCGGTGACTGAAATTGGGGATTGGCATCCGCGCCGTATTCAGAAAAACCAATGACTCTGTCCGGATATTCTGCATGGTATTCATCAAAAAACTCATCGTTCTGCTCTAACTCTCCTAAATACCATCCGAAATATAAATTATAACTGTTAATATCAGGAATTTCCAGAATAGGATTTTCAGTTTCCAGCATAAATACATTTGCCATGACGGTAGGACGGGTGCTATCCAGCTTGTGGCAAAGATCGTTCAGAAGTCTGTGATTCTCCAGCAGGTCCTCATTGACAGAACTGGCCGCCGTAATTTCATTTGATAGTCCCCAGGTCACAATGGAAGGATGGTTATAATTCTGAACAATCAACTCTTCCATCTGAGATAATGTATTTATCCGTCCTTCTGGCATGTGCATGGTAATATACGGAATTTCTGCCCAAAGAATCAGTCCGTTTTCATCGCACAGGTCATAAAACTCCTGAGCATGCTGATAATGGGCAAGACGCAGGGTATTCGCCCCCAGCTCTCGTATGATTTCCATATCCTTTCTATGGTGCTCTGGTGTAAGTGCGTTTCCGGCATCTTTATAATCCTGATGGCGGGAAACACCTCGCAGAGGATAGGAACGGCCATTTAAGAAAAAGCCTTTTTGAGGATCTATATGAAATTCACGGCATCCAAAACGCGTGTTTACGTTATCACCGCTTTCTAAAGAGGCTTCTGCAGTATACAGATACGGGTCCTCTAATCCGTCCCAAAGATGAACGTTTTCAATGATAAATTCAGCCTGTGCATGTCCTTCAATGGAGGGAACGGTCTGTGAGTCACCATTTATAGTGAATGTTACCTTATTGGCCGAAACTGTCCAGGCTTCTATCGTGACGGCTGCTTTGTGCCGGTCTAAATCCACAACAGGTGTTATTTTAACGCCCGGTGTGCCGCAGTAGTCCAGTGAAAAATGGGACTGGGGAACTATGATCAGATTTACCATCCGGTATAAACCGCCGTAAAAGGTAAAGTCGGCTTTTTGTGGATAGCAGAAATTATTATCATCATTGTTTAGGGAAACAACAATATGATTCTCTTCTTTCAGAATATCTGTTATATTTACCCGGAAGGCGGAATATCCTCCTTCATGATGTGCGGTATGTACTTCATTTATGTAGACATCCGCAATCATAGCGGCGCCCGTAAATTCAAGATAAACTTGTTCTCCGTCTTTCAGCTCAGGCTTTTGCAGAGTTTTTATATAGTAGCAGGTTCCTCTGTGATAATCATTTCCGCCGTCCTGTCCGTCTTTGGCATTCCATGTGTGGGGAAGATCTATACACTCGCCGGTGCAGGAAAAAGCAGCGGAAGCATCAGCAGCAGATTTAACAAAGGTCCAGTTATTTTTTAAAGGTATGATTTTTCTCATGTTTTATTACGCCTCCATATCTTTCTTATCAGCAGCTTTTTTTGCGGCAATACGTTTTTGTACATCGACCATGTCTGACTTAGTCAGGTGACAGAATTTCATTGCTATTAAAGTGCAGATCCATCCAAATATGGGAAGGCCGAACATGATGCCCGTGGTCAGCCAGAAAATTTGTGGAGTTGCAGTATCGCCAGGCTGGGGCATAGTGGCAGTATAACCAATCAGCGCCACAGAACCCGTTGCAATCACAGCGGAGAAAGCAGATACAATCTTATCAATAAAATTGTAAATACCGGTAATCAATGCCGGAACATACCGGCCGCTTCGGTCCTGTTCGTAGTCAATAATATCTGACATAAATGACGTGCTGGCGGTTGTAACACACATGTTAGCTCCATTTCTGGCCAGAATCAAAATGACATAGAGGACCATGCAAACGCCGGCTTTGGCAATTTGTTTCGGGTCAATGATAATAAAGAATCCCCATATTACAACACTGATCGCAATACAGATGCGGGTCCAGGTTATGATAGTGGCCTGACTGCCGTATTTGCCCGCGTATTTTGCACCAACGACGGCAAAGAGCAGAGAGGGAAGCATCCCTATTACACTGAGAGTGGTGGCGAGTCCCATATTCCCAATTAAAATTCCATTCAGCATGGTGGTAATGACAGCCTGTGAAGTAGTCTGCTGAGCGATTTTATCGGAGGCGGCAGATATAATGTAGCATTGAAGGGGACGGTTGTGCTTTACGATTTCAGCCATATCCCTGACTTTTAAATTTGTCTTTTCTTTTGTCAGCCCTTTAAAGTTTTCCGGTTTATCAAACTCGGACACACCGATGCAGACAAGAATCACACCAAGCGCCGCAATACACAGACACAGCTTGCAGGCAGCAGATAAGAATTCCAGATTATATGTACCGCCGAATCTGGGCAGCAGCACAACATTCAGAACAATGCTCAGTACCATGGGAAGCATATAGTTTAAAGCGGTTGACCAAACACTGATGGCAGGACGCTGCCGGGGATCATTACTGATCAATGGATTGATGGTAAGGGCAGTCATATTGGCGATTGTGTAACCGATTATGTATACAATGTAGCATAAAGTAAATACTACTATTCCAAATCCTTTTCCGGAGCCCCAGCTGAACATGGTCATCAGGGCCAGAGCCTCAATTGCAAATCCAATGATAATTAAAATACGGATTTTTCCAAACCGTGTATTGATCTTGTCATAGATAAATGCAATAAGGGGATCTGTAATACCGTCAAGTATCCGGGACCAGGTGAGGATGACTCCGACTGCTGCAGTAGCGATACCGAAGCCAAGGCTGGCACTGTAACTGGCCAGACCAATGAGAGTATAGATACTCATACCCACGAATGCATTACATGCAACCAAAATGATCTGCCAAAGCTTTGCACGGCGGTATTGTACGCCGTCAATTTCACTCTGTGATAGTTTCTTTTCTTTTCCCATAATTAGAAATCCTCCGTTTTTCACGTTTTCTCTTACTCTGTTTTCTTGATCTACAGGCAGATGTGTCTTTATCCATACTATAGCGGAGAATCTGTATCTATATAGTGCGTAAATTCGTGAATGAGTTTTGAAATTCATGTAAAATCAAATACAAACAAAATTTATGAACATAAAAATGAAAATAATAACATTTATAATTTTGTATTTTGGGCTCGGTATTCACTGGGAGACATACCGGTTTGTTTCTGGAAACATGCATAAAAGTAGCTTCTGTTTCCGAATAAAAGGTTATCACTGATTGTCTGGATATTGTCATTGGTGCCGGACAGAAGAAGCTTGGCCTGTTCGATTTTTTCGTTTAATATAAAATCATTGATGCTGATACCCAGTTCTTTTTTGAATTTATGTGAAAAATAATATTCCGAGTATCCATATTTTTCAGCAAGAGTTTTTATAGACAGAGGGGTAGTTATATTGGCTTTTATATATGCACAGGTATTTTGTACCTGGCTGGATATGTGGGAATCTTTTTTAGCCTGCTGTACCCGGTACACATAGTCGGCCAGCATGGTTTCCGACAATTTCTGGACTTCTGTGAGAGAAGTGCACTCCTCCAGCCGCGCTGCGTAGTAGTCATTTAAGTCATAGGATATGGAAGGGGTCAGACCGCCTTGGATACACGCCCTGGAGCAGAGTGTCAGAAGTACAAGAGAGTTATTTTTGTGCTGGCGCAGGGAATCGCCGGTTTCCGCATGCAAACCAGAACTCAGGGAGGCGGATTTTGCAAGTGCTTCTTTATAGCGTGGGTCACCGTCGGCCAGCATTTTGCAAAGCTGTTGTTCTGAATACCAGATTCCGGCATGTTCCAGGGATGCAGACTGGGGAAAAGTTTTCCTGGCTGTGGGAACAGTACTCTGATAAGTCAGATCATTGGAGCTGATTTTTTCACCAGTCAGACAGTAATGCAGCATAACAGCATACTGACTCAGTATATTCCCGGGAATAGTAGGAATCTGTTCAAATATTTTGGTGATCATAGAGCGCAGTTTCACTGATAATTCATAGGAATCCATATGTTTACGAAGCAGCAGATGGGAATCCCGGCCGCTGTAGATAGGTCCTATAAAATAACATTTTACCAGGAGGGGACCTTCATAATAAAAACCTGCAATCCACAGCAGGTTGGCCGGAGCTTCTAAAATAAGGGGGGTTCTTAAACCGGAAGAAATATGTTCGTCCACCAGAGGAGCAAGACCCGTATAAGATAGAAAATTTCCGGAGAAAATGCTCTGTGTCCAGTTTGTATGAAGAAACTGCAGTTTGTCATTGTACTCCCATACATATAGATCATAATTACAATTAATGAGTTCAAGATAAACAGATAATTTTTCAGATACATTCATATTAATAATCCTCCAGCGCGTAAAACCAGCAAATATGTTAGTATATTCGTAACTATTGGGCAAGTCGGTGCATTCACTGTAGTAACTGTGAAGGTACTGAGCAGTTGCGTATATTTACTATAGCGCATATCTTGAAAAATTGTAATACATATCAGCACAAAAAATCTTTCAGCAATTCATAATCTTTTATATCTTCACATCTGATGATGCCGCTGCTTAGCAGTGCAGGCTGGAATTGCAGAGATACGAAAATGTATTGGCTTAATGTGCTTTTTATAGCCAGGACATCTCCCTCTGGAGTTTCAAAGGTAACCTTGGACTGACATTCTTTTACTCTGATCAGAAAGTTTTCAAGGCAGCAATTTTCTTTTAAATGCATAATGATATCACCTTTCTTTGGATTGTATTTTTATATATAACTGTGCAGGCGCTTAACGGTAACAGTTTAGCACAGAGGGGATAATTACCATGTTAGAATATTAAAGATAATATTTATTATTTAAGTATCGCATGAAATAACATGAATAAATGAACATAAAAATGAATAGAAAAACACAAAAAAGTCTATTCAGTTTTAATATAAAACTATCAAAAATTATTTTATGTATGCAGAAGCGAAGACAACGGACAGTTGCCATGTAAGATGAGGAAAAGAGGAATAAAGCAGATGACAAAGAAAGCAGTTCAGCAGATTATGCTTGGGACCGTTACTAAAAATGAGAAACAGGCATTGGAAACATTAAAAAAGATAAAAGAAGCAGGATATGACGGAATTGAACTGAACGGGTTTATGATTCGTCCTTCCTCTTTTATGGTACGTATTCTGACAAAAGCAGCGGGCATGCCGGTGGGAAAAGGGGGAAATTTTGAATGGAAAGAATTGATGCAGCGGTCAAAACTGGAATGTGTCAGTATACACGAGGATCTGGGAACTATTGAAAGGGAACCTGAGACTGTTATCAGAGAAGCTGAGAAGTTTGGAACAGATAAAGTGGTCATTACCGGGATGTACCGGTTTGATTATTCGGACAGGAAAGCTGTGGAAAAACTGACAAAGGATTTAAACCACGCCGGAGGAATACTTAAGGAGGCAGGAATCCAGCTGTTATACCACAATCATAATTGTGAATTCAGGAAAATAGAACCTGGAAAAACGGCATATGACCTGATCATAGGGGAGACGGACCCATCCTGTGTGAATTTTGAACTGGATTCCTACTGGCCGGCGGAGGCAGGAGTTTCTGCCATTGCCCTCATGAAAAAGCTGGGAGAAAGGATGAGGTTATATCATATCAATGACCGGGGAAGCAGAATAACAGGCCCGTCAATGACACCCATATTAAAATCAGACAGCATGGAACTGGGGTATGGCAATATGGATCTGGAGGAGCTGATCCGTCAGGCTCTCAGTGTAAGGACAGAAGCGGTCATATTGGAAAGTCATAAAAACTGGGTGGATGCATCCCCGGTAAAGTCACTGCAGGTAAGTGCAGAATTTCTAAATCAGCAGATAAGACAGGAGGAGAACCATGAGTAAATTTCCAAAAGGTTTTTTAAAAGGAGCAGCAACTGCGGCTCATCAGGTAGAGGGAAACAATATAAACAGTGATTATTGGGCAATGGAGCATATGAAATATTCATCTTTTACTGAACCGTCGCTGGATGCCGTTGACCATTATCACCGGTATGAGGAAGATATCAAAATGATGGCAGAGGCCGGGCTAAATGCCTACCGTTTTTCCGTGGAATGGGCCAGGATAGAGCCGGAGCAGGGGAAATTTGATGATAGAGAAATTGAACATTACAGGAAAGTATTAGAGTGCTGCCAAAAGTATGGCATAGAACCTGTTGTGACCCTGCACCACTTTACATCGCCCAAATGGCTGATTGAAAAGGGCGGCTGGGAGCAGGAAGAAACAGTGGAGCTGTTTGCACGCTACTGCAGATATGTGGTGGAACAGTTAGGTTCCTTTATGCATTATGTCTGCACGATCAATGAAGCCAATATGGGGCTGCAGATTGCAGCCATCTCTGCCAGGTATCAGGCACAGATGATGGCGAAAATGAAGAACACCGGCGCAGGTAAAGCAGTGGAAGCGACGGCAAAAGAGACTGCAAAAGATGCAGAGGGAGCCGTGCAGGTGGGCTTGAATATGCAGAAAATGATGGAAAACATGAATAAGCAGAGAGAGGAAAATATAGAAGTGTTTAAAACCCCGGAACCACAGGTGTTTGTGAGTGCCAGAACACAAAAAGGCGATATGCTTATTATGAAAGCGCATCAGGCGGCCAAAAAAGCAATAAAAGAAGTAAATCCCCAGCTTCAGGTGGGAATTACCTTATCTTTGCATGATATTCAGGCAAAAAAAGGCGGGGAAGAAAAGGCAGCCCTGGAGTGGGAGGAAGAGTTCCTGCATTATACGCCTTTTATCCGGGATGATGATTTCTTTGGCCTTCAGAATTACACCCGTTCGGTATATGACTCTGATGGAATATGTGCTGCCCCCGCAGAAGCCGAGCTGACACAGATGGATTACGAGATATATCCCCAGGCCCTGGAAAGATGTATCCGAAGGGTATATGAGGAGCTTCAGATACCTGTTATTGTGACAGAAAATGGAATTGCTGTGGAAGATGACAGGAAACGAGTTGATTTCATTGCCTCTGCCACTGATGGAGTCGCACAATGCATCGCAGATGGGATTCCCGTGAAAGGGTATTTTTACTGGTCACTGCTGGATAATTTTGAGTGGCAGAAGGGTTATTCTATGACTTTCGGCCTGGCGGCAGTGGACCGGGACACACAGAAAAGAAACCCAAAGCCGAGCCTTGCCTATTTAGGATGTTTATAGGAAGTAAATTTCGGGAAAAGGAGTATGTATATGAAATATTATTGCAATCCCATCAATGTCCCTTATCGCTATCAGTTTAATATGGATCCGCGTGCTCACGGGAAGCTGCAGATTGACAGGGAAGCGGCTGATCCTTCTATGATTCTGTTTCAGGGAAAATATTATATATTTGCATCCATGAATCTGAGTGTCTGGGTATCTGAAGATATGGTGGACTGGCAGTCACACCGGCTGCCGGAGAATCTGCCTCTGTATGATTATGCCCCGGATGTACGGGTATGCGGTGACTATGTATATTTTTGTGCCTCTAAAAAGGGAGAAGTATGTAACTACTACAGGACAAAAGATATCATCCGGGGACCCTATGAGGAAATAAAGGGGAGCTTTGATTTTTGGGACCCTAATTTGTTTTTTGATGACGATGGAAAAATCTATTTTTACTGGGGGTGTTCCAATATTACGCCAATATGGGGCGTGGAGTTGGAGCCGGAAACAATGCTGCCTAAGACGGAGAGAATAGAACTTTTGACGGGTGCGCCCTATGAAAGAGGTTATGAACGCATGGGGGCCGATAACAGTGAATTTCCACGCAGTGAGGCGGAGATAGAACAGATGTACCGGGGATTTATAAAACAGAGCGGGATGAAGGAAGAGGAACTTCCAAAACAGTATCTTCCGCAGATCAAAGGGATGTTTACAAGACAGCCGTTTATAGAAGGGCCATGGATGGATAAGCATGAGGGGATATATTATCTGCAGTATGCCTGCCCGGGAGCAGAGTATAACGTCTATGCAGACGGTGTATATATATCCCATTCACCGTTGGGGCCGTTTACCCTTGCCAAAAACAACCCATATTCTTATCACCCGGGAGGTTTTATGCCGGGCGCCGGACATGGCTCCACCATGAGGGACAGAGAAGAAAATCTGTGGCACGCGTCAACTATGAGAATCAGCGTCAATCATCAGTTTGAACGCCGTGTTGGGATCTGGCCGGCAGGTTATGACAGGGACGGAGAGCTGTTTTGTAATCAAAACTACGGGGACTGGCCCATAGCTGTCCGGGATGGCAGGTTTGATCCCTGGTCAGAACCACAATGGTATCTCCTCAGTTATGCAAAGCCTGCTAAGGCCTCTTCCAGCGAAGAAGGAAAAGAAGCAGA
Source organism: Murimonas intestini (assembly GCF_024622195.1). Lineage (NCBI taxonomy): Bacteria > Bacillati > Bacillota > Clostridia > Lachnospirales > Lachnospiraceae > Murimonas > Murimonas intestini. Next base: position 56,720 of record NZ_JANKBI010000019.1, on the reverse strand, counting down.
TAAGGCGGTAAATGAAGATGCGACGAATTGGTGGAGGGCAGAGGACAACAGGAGCGGACATTGGCTGGAGATAGATCTGGAAAAAGAAATGGATGTAAGGGCAGTACAGATAAATTTCGCAGACGATGCACTTGAAATCCCTGCACCGGGAAAAATCGGGGGAAGCGCTACCCAGCCGCGTTACATCGAAGAACGGGAACTGAGGACACGGTGGAAATTAGAAGGATCTCTTGACAAAGAACATTATTTTATGATCGAGGACAAATCCTCTGCCCAGACAGATCTCCCCCATGATTTTATTGTCAGGGAAAAGGGAATCTCCGCCCGGTATGTCCGGCTCACAATTTTGGAAGTGCCTTATGATGCAAAGCCATGTATTTCCGGTCTTCGTATCTTCGGGACAGGAAGGGGCGAAAAACCGGAAGTTCCAGTGTATCGTGCAAAAAGAAGCAGAGATGGACTGGATCTGACAGTGTCGGTCGATGGGAAAAAGGATGCAGCAGGCTGGAATATACTCTGGGGACATGAAAAAGATAAGCTTTATCACAGTTATCAGATTTATCGCAGCGTGGAGGACATCCGGGAAAATCGGGAGGCCGTTATATCGAAGCGGATAGGGGCGCTGGTGAAGTCACAGGATTATTTTGTGCGCGTGGATTCATTTAATGAGAATGGTATCAGAAAAGGAAACGTTGTGAAATTATGAGAGCGATCAATTTAAAGACAGAACATTTGAAAAACCCTCTGGGTATAGACAGCAGGCCGCCTTATCTGTCATGGAACTGCCTGGATGGGATAAAGCAGACTGCATATGAGATACAGGCAGAATCAGAGGGAAGAATCCTTTGGAACAGCGGGAAAACAGCAGGAAGTAAGATGAATGTGTTGTTTGGTGCAGAAGTTAAGAGCAGGCAGCGTATTCTTTGGAAGGTCCGTCTATGGGATGAGGATGACCGCATTGGAGAGTGGAGTACCCCGGCATTTTTTGAGATGGGTATCCTGGATAAAGAGGAGTTTGCTGCAAAATGGATCAATCCAGAATTAGAATGTGATCCTAAGATACATAAACCGGCAAGTTATCTGAAAAAGATATTTGAAGCTCCGAAAACGGACTGCGCCAGATTATATGTCACCAGCCACGGGTTATATGAAGTCTGGCTGAACGGGGAAAGAGCAGGAGATTTTGTGCTGGCACCGGGAAGCAGCACATATGACAGGAGCCTGGCATATCAGACTTACGATGTGACAGAACTTTTAAAGGAAGGGGAAAATGAAGTTCAGGTCATTTTAGGGGACGGATGGTACAGAAGCTGCTCTGGCGTTGACGGTGACAGAAACCTTTACGGGGAAGATATCGGTCTGTATTTTCAGCTGGAGGCGGACGGTAAGCCCATATGTGTATCAGATGAAACGTGGCTGGCGTCACAGCACGGTCCTCTCCGGGAAAATGATATGCAGCAGGGAGAAGTTTATGACGCCACAATAGAAGAAATTACAGATTACCATCCTGTGCGGACGGCCGATTTCGGTACAGATAACTTTGTGTGCTCCAACAGTCTGGCTGTCAGAGAAAAGGAACGTTTTCCGGGGAAGATCATCCAGACGCCAAACGGGGATACTGTGATTGACTATGGACAGAATCTGGCCGGTTATGTGGAATTTTCTTTGACCGCCCATGCAGGGGATAAAATAGTGTTAATACATGGGGAGACACTGGATGAAAACGGGAATTTTACAACAGAAAATTTTCAGGACCGGAAGCGGCATAAGGAAGGGGGGACAGAGCAGAAAGTAACCTACATATGCCGGGAAGGAGAGAACTATTATAAATCCCGTTTCACTATCTGGGGATTCCGCTATGCGAAGGTAGTGACAGATATAGACCTGCGCGGTGCAGAATTCACCTCCATTGCAGTGTATTCAGATATGGAGCAGCTCGGCTCTTTTGAGTGTTCTGATCAAAGGGTGAATCAGCTTGTCAGAAACAGTGTCTGGAGCTTAAAGTCTAATTTCTGTGATGTGCCTACGGATTGTCCAACCAGAGAGCGGGCGGCATGGACAGGAGACATGGGAGTGTTTGCCGGGACAGGTATATTTTTGGCAGATTGTTATCCGGTGATCCGTAAATGGCTGGGAGAATGCCGTCTCAACCAGTATGAAGACGGAAAAGTGGCAAATATAGCGCCAAAGAATAATGTTCCGGGCTTCTTTTCCGGGATGCTTGCCGGTTCTGTGGGCTGGGGTGATGCCTGTATTATAGTACCGTATACTTTGTATCAGAGATATGGGGACAGGCGTATTCTGGAAGAAAACTATGAAATGATGAAAAAGTGGTACCGTTTTCTGGAAGGCAGAGCTAAACAGAAACCTCTCAATCCGATAAAAAGGCTGAAAAAAAATCCATATAGGGACTATACAATTGAAACAGGAGTGGATTATGGAGAATGGTGTGAGCCGGATGTGGAGAGTACCATGGCTATGCGTACCCCTCAGGGAAAGGTTGCAACTGCCTATTTTTCCTATTCCGGCAGGCTGCTTGCCGATATTGCCCAAATTTTGGGACATGAGGATGAGGCTGACCACTATCGAAATACAGCCGAAAAGGCTAAAGAAGCGTTTCGGTTTATTGCAACAGAGGATGGGAAAATAAAGTCTGACAGACAGGCAGATTATGTACGTGCCATTTCTTTTGATTTATTAAATGAGAAAGAGAAATCGCAGGCAGCTGCAGAATTAAACCAGCTGGTGATCCGCAATGACTATCATCTGAATACAGGATTTTTGTCAACGCCTTCCCTGTGTCCAGTATTGGCGGAATATGGGTATCTGGAAACTGCTTATAGACTATTGCTCCAGGATACCATGCCTGGCTGGCTTTATGCGGTAAAAAAGGGAGCTACCACCATTTGGGAAAATTGGGATGGGATCAATGAAAAAGGAGAAGTAAAGAATTCATTAAACCATTATTCTTATGGAGCAGTATGCGGGTGGCTGTTTGAGGGGGTGTGCGGAATCCATCTGCAGGATAATCACATCACTATTCAGCCTGTGCCGGGCAAAACGCTGCAGTATGCAAAGGCGGTCTATAAATCTCCGGTCGGGGAAATCATCAGCGGATGGAAATATGAGCAGGATATGGTGGTTTATGAAATACAGATTCCGCCAAACACAGAAGCAAAGCTTATTTTACCCGATAAAGAAGAGCAGATGCTTACAGCAGGACTAAATACTATCAGGAAATTAATAAATTAAAACAAAGTGAGGATATGAGATGATTGATTTTAACAGTGTAGAAGGAAAAGTAGCAGTTGTAACAGGCGCAAGCAGAGGTATTGGTGAGGCAATCGCAAAATGTTATGCAGAAAACGGTATGAAAGTCGTATGTGCAGCAAGAAGCGAGGAGAAGGGCAATGCAGTTGTAAAGGATATTAAAGACAAGGGCGGAGATGCAATTTTTATACAGACAGACTGCAGTTCACCGGAACAGATTGAAAAGTTGATCAACCAGGCTGTCAGGCATTATGGAAGGCTGGATGGCGTAGTCAGCAATGCGGGGATAGGCATGGGCGGTACACCTGTGCACGAATATGAAACAGAGGACTATGAGAATATTTTTGATTTAAACAGCAAAGGAGTATTTGCCGGGATGAAATATGGGGCAGAAGCCATATTAAAAACAAAAAGTAAAGGGGGATTTCTGATCAATGTTGCTTCCATTGCCGGTCTGCTTCCCCAAAGGGGACAGGCACTGTATACAGCAACTAAATTCGGAGTGGTTGGAATGACCAGGGCAGCAGCGCTTGATTATGCGGAGCATGGGATCACAGTTAACGCCATTTGTCCGGGGTACACAATGACTTCTATGTTTGAAGGAATTCCGGAACAGGCAATGCAGTTTTTTGTAAAAGACTGCCCTTGCGGCCGTTTGGGGAATCCCGAGGAATGTGCATGGCTGGCTTTGTTTTTGGCAAGTGATATGGCCAGATATATTACTGGCGCCGCTATACCTGTAGACGGGGCGGTAAGCGCCGGACATATGAATGTGATTACATGGAAGCATCCTGAGATTCTGGAGTAGTTTCAGAAAAGAATTTTTTCCCGCGGGCTATGGGATTGGCAGCGCTATGTCGGTCCTGGTTCCGCCCGTACTGCGGTTCTGAATACTGAGGCTGCCCGATTCTCCGTAGTAGAGCTCAAGCCGTTCTTTTACATTGATAAGTCCAATGCTGTTGAAGCGGCTTTTTTTCCAGATATCATCAAATCGTTCCGGGGCTATTCCCGTGCCGTTGTCTTCAACTGCAATGTGCAGCCGTGTCTGGCCGCCGTTTTTTACAGTAAAGGCGTTTATATTTATCAGGCCTTCGTCTGAGTTATATAATCCGTGAAGCAGGCTGTTTTCCACAAGCGGCTGGAGGATCAGCTTTGGAACTTCGCAGGACAAGCTTACAGGGTCAGCATCCAGGTGAAGGGTCACATTACACTGCAGCATCTGCTTTTGCAGAAAGAAATAATTCTTTACATTTTCAAACTCCTGCCCGACACTTATGATATCAGCCTGCTTTGATAAGGTTGCGTTCAACAGGCGTACCAGGGCAGTGATGGTTTGGCGGATCTCATCGTTGCGGTTGAGGCGTGCCAGGACTTTTATGGAATTCAGTACATTGTATAAAAAGTGCGTATTTATCTGCATCTGCAGAAAATTGAATTCAGCAGTTCTTTTTTGTTCCTGGGAGGCAATGATCTGCCGGGCATATTTCTGTACCATCTGAATCATATCATTGTAGCTGTGTGTCAGATAAGCAATCTCATCCCTTCCTTCTACAGGGAGGGGATTTTTAAATTCTGCCTCATATGCACAGTCCATTTTCTCTTTAAGCCTGAGAATACGGTTTGTGAAAAGCCTGGAGATCAGATAAATAAAGAGCAGGCCCACAAGCAGGAATATTGATGCTATCAGCCAGTTATTAAGTATGACAGGGGACAGCTTCCCTGTGATCGAGGTGCGGCTGATAGTATGGACCATGGTCCAGCCCGTCAGCTTGAGCGGATAAAGATTTACATAGTAGTCACCGTCTTTACTGGACAGCAGCTGGCAGGAAGGGGCAGAGTCCTCGTGGACCATTTCTATAAAATCAACTGACAGAGTGTCCGCCAGGGCATCTGTAGACAGCATGATGCCCTCCTCCGGGGAGAGTATGGCAAAACTGCTGTTTCCCTGAGCCTGCTGGTAGTTTTTAAATAATTCCAGAAAAGCGTCTGACTCAATTCCCACCATGATATAACCCATGTCATCTCTGCTTCTTCTGTCCTGGAGGCGGCCGATAAGAAAAAGTGAACGGTTTAAAGCGCTTATTGAGGCTTTGTTTGCAAATGGACCCTTCCAGACAATACGCCCTTCTGAGTTGTCAAATGACCGGCTGATCTCTCTGGAAAGCTCCGGTAGGTGTTCGACCTTATCTGATGATGACGATATAGCGTCTCCATTTGGGGTTATCAGGTAAAGAGATACTGATTCATTCAGGTTCAGGTTTGACGCAGTGTGGATCTTTCTGTAGACAGTGTTGAAAAGTACGTAGTTTTCATAGGAACTTGTGGAAAAGTCCCAAAGAGAACCCGCAAATTCGTCTTTAGCTGTAAAAAACGAATTTATATCGTCATCAAAGAAAAATTCCACAAAGCTGTCATGGATCTGTCCTGAAGTAATATTGATCTTGTCCGCCACCTGTTCCAGGGCTATGGCATCAGAGTTCATATATTCTTTTATAAATATCTGGTTTATGCTGTAAGAAGTGCATGTCTGAATCACTATAATGCTTAAGAGAAATAACAGCCCATAGGTAAGTATCAGCTGTGTCTTAAACTGGAAGCAAATAAGTTTTTTAAATATTCTCATAATAAATGCTGCGGTCCTTCCTGATATTTTTTTTGCAGGATTTTCTGCTTTTTCTGGTATTCTTTAGGGGTGCATCCCGTATTTTCCTTAAATTTCTTAATAAAATAGCTCAGATTCTGGTAGCCTGTTTTTTCTGCAATGACATGAATATGTTCATCAGAGTGCAGCAGGTATTCCCTGGCCTGCTTCATCCGGAGGGACGTTACATACTTACTGAAATTTATACCTTTTTCTGAAGCAAACAGGCGGGAGAGGTAGTAGTAGCTTACATTGACTTCTTCAGCTGCCTTCTGCAGTGTCAGGTCAGGGTCGGACAAATGTGTCAGGATATAATTTGTTACAGCTTCCAGCAGAGTCTGTTTTTCACAATAAATTTTTTCAAACAGAGAATTATTTATATCAGAAAAAAATTCCGTGAAATAGTCTTTCAGCTGTGAGAGATCCCTGCAGCGCCCAAGTGTACTTTTGAAAGAATGTTTGGGAGCGGGGAAGCTGCCCGCATGCCTTGTATAGATATCGCAGGTCTGGTCGTAAAGCTGAAGCAGCAGGCGGATTATCTCATCGTGCGGAAGCTGGTTCTTTTGTGCAAGAGTAAAGATACGGCTGATGATCTCTTCACATGTTTCAATATCAAATACCGTATATGCCTCGCCAAACTTAAATACCAGCTGGCTGGTAACGGCAGTCAGTCCGGGGGCCGTTAAATGTTTGTGTCTCTCCAGGATCTGTGTTTTATGCTGGTCCATTGAGGAGAGGATATCTTCAAATTCAATCTCAGCCTTCAGCAGATAATCATTTGCGCCAAGGCGCAGCGCTTCACGGGCATAAGAGAACTCATTATAAGCAGAAACAATGATGACCACAAGATCTTTGCTGCTCTGCCGAAGCTCCTTTAGGAGGTCAAGCCCGCTTAATCCGGGCATATTGATATCCAGTATGACGATATCAGGCTGGAGCTGCCTGTAAACTTCCATGAAGGATTCAGGATTACGGACAGTCCCTGCAATTTCGTAACCATGCTTTTCCCAGTCGATAGAAAACTTAAAGCCCTGAAGCATCAGAGCATCATCGTCAACTAATAAAATACGGATCATTAGAGCCTTCCTCCTTGCAGACAGTATTGGACAGCAGCGGCCATGTCATATAGTTATTTGAATTATAGCATGCTTTGAAAATGATAACAGAAAGCAGAAGGCAAGACAGCAAATTTATTTTATATAACAACAAAAAAGTGGTATATATTCCGTTAAGATGACAAAAATCTGGGATTATCGGGCAAGGGTGTTATTAGTTCTGTCTAAACAGCCATGATATAATATTTCTATCAAGTAAACGCAGATGCAGCGAACTGTGGGAGATCCTGAAACAGGATCAGAAAGGATGGAGATCATGAAAAGTAAATTATTTAAGGGTCTATGTACCTTTGCAGCAGTAACGATGGCGGCGGCAGGGCTGGCGGGATGTTCAGGCAAAGGCCAGCAGGATACGAAACCGACAGTGCAGAAGGAAGATACCGGACAGAAGGAGATTCAGGAGAGCGAAGGTCAGAAACAGGGGCAGGAGACTGAGAAAGAGAAAAAAGATACGGCTGGGGGTGATAAGATCACTATTACCTTTCAGCGTCAGTCAGCAGTCAAGGCCGGAATGCAGGAGCGCATTGATGCATTTAATGCCTCTCAGGATGAGATAGAGGTTAAACTGATCGCAACTACAGATCATGTACAGAATATGCAGAAGCTCCAGCTGTCTACGGCATCAGGACAGGCTCCAAATATTGTGGCAGTCAATTATATTGATGTGGAGAATGCGGCTAAGCTTTATGATTATCTGGATTTTAATGAGCTGCTTCCTGAATACGGGGATTATACAGTGGATAACTGGCTGGGGGATCTGCCGAAGTACGGAAATATAGAGGGGCGGCAGATATCACTTCCTTATTTCTCAAATAACCTCTATCTCCATTACAACAAGAAGCTTTTTAAGGATGCGGGACTTGATCCTGAAAAGCCGCCTCAGACCTGGGATGAATTAAAGGAATATGCGCTTAAGATCAAAGAGAAGACAGGTAAGGTGGGATTCTCCTGGGGCCAGAATGATTCCTACTATGAAGTAAACACCTGGGCATATCTGAACTTTGTATACCAGGATAACGGGATCGTGTGGGATGATGAGGTTACGGAATGCAGGCTGGGAGATAAAGAGGGAAGAGAATCCCTGGAATATCTGATGGATCTGCTGGAGAGCGGGGCATCCACTATGGAACTGCCGGAGAATGGTTTTGAGAGCGGTTCAATAGGGATGATCCTTTATGGAAGCTGGCAGCTTGATCCTTATACAGAGGCATTGGGAGATGACTATGGGAGCGCGCTCATGCCTGTGCCGGAAGGCGGCAGGAAGGCAACGATGGCGGGCGGCGAGCATCTGATGATACTGGATTCCGGGGATGAAAAAATTAATGAGGCAGCCTACAAGGTATTTAAGTGGCTTGTATCACCTGAGGAGATGGCCCACGTCTGCAAGAAGGAAGGGGCAGTGCCTGTTACTGATTTCTGCAGAGACAGCAGTGCATTTGACGAACTGAAGAAAAACGCATCTTATCAGACGTCCATGGACAATGTACAGTATTCAGTATTCTATCCGGCGCCTGCATCATATGCGGAGATGTCCACAGCTATCTATAATAATCTGACAAAGGCGTATTTTAAAGAGTCCACAGTTGATGAGGTAATTGATAACATGGTGAAAGAGGTAAATGATATTATCGCCAAACAGAAGAAGTAGGAGAGGATAAGATCATGAAGGAAAGGCTGAGTGTAAGACAGAAAAAAGAGATGAGGGATGCATATATATTCCTGGCTCCCTGTGTTATTTTCTTTGCGGTGTTTGTCCTGTACCCCTTTGCGTACAGCCTGTATCTGAGCCTCAGCCAATGGGATGGAGGAAAGATCACTAATATCACGTTCTCCGGGCTGGATAATTATAAAAGGGTTTTTGCGGATAAGGATTTCTACAATTCCCTGAAGGGAACTCTTGTGTATACAGTGGGGATCAATCTTATACTGATCTTTGCCAGTACATTTCTGGCAATTGTCCTTAATAAAAAGCGTCCGTTCAAGAATTTCTTTAAAGCAGCTTTTTTTATACCGGTGGTGCTGCCCACGACAGTATGCGCGGCTATGTTCAAGTGGATATTCAGCGCCGGGGACGGGCTGTTTAACCTGGCCTTAAATGCCGTGGGGCTTCCGGGCCAGGCCTGGTTCCAGTCGCCTGACCTGGCGATGCCCTCCATCCTTATTATGAGTACATGGAAATGGATCGGCTACAATATGGTTATCATAATTGCCGCCCTTCAGGGGATACCGGAAGAATATTATGAGGTCGGAAGGATCGAGGGGGTGAACTGGTATACAAAGTTCAGATATATCACCCTGCCCAGTATAAAGCCAACCCTGTGGTTTGTAATTATTATTGGAATCATCAATTCATTCCAGGTATTCGACCAGGTATATCTTCTGACAAGGGGAGGCCCGCTGAACAGGACAATGGTTCTCGTCTATTATATGTATGTCCATGCTTTTGAATATTACGACCTGAGCTATGCGTCGGCTGTTGCATGGGTGTTGTTTGTGATCTTGTTTATATTGACTGCCTTTCAGATGAAGCTGTCAAAAGCAGAGAAATAGGAGGGAAAGTATGAAAGCTGCAGCAGGGCATACTTTAAAAAATGCTGTTTATAAAAAGCATGCGGGAAATATAATAAGCTTTGTGCTTTTGATGGCAGGTTCTGTAATTATGCTGATACCGATTTTTTGGATGCTTTCCACAGCGTTTAAGGAGCAGGGGCAGATATGGAACGTTCCGCCTGTGTGGATTCCGGTGCCCATAATACTGGATAACTTCAGGGATGTTTTTGAGATACTTCCAGTGGACAGACTGTTCTGTAATTCTGTACTGGTGTCTGTCATCACCACGATTATTCAGCTCATCACTTCCTGCATGGGTGCTTATGCGTTTGCAAGGCTGAATTTCAAGGGAAAAAATGTGATTTTTTTGTTTTTTATGGCATCAATGATGATACCAAGGTACATATTGACGATACCGCTTTTTCTTATTTTTAACCAGCTCAGACTGGGAAATACCATGACTGCTCTGATTCTGCCGGGGTGTGTCAGCGCATTTTCAGTTTTTCTGCTCAGACAGTTTATCGAAGAGCTGCCGCAGGAATTTGACGAAGCGGCTACTATTGACGGAGCCAGCCGCTGGAAGATATTGTTCAGGATCATCATACCGCTTGCAAAGCCCGGACTCATGACTCTTATCATCTTTGCATTTATGAACGTATGGAATGATTTCTTCTGGCCGCTGGTCATTATAAATGATACGGAAAAAATGACACTGCAGGTGGGGATGGCCTTTTATATGGGGGCAAAGAAAGTAGAATGGGGGCCAATAATGGCGCTCGCCAGCTGCTGCTCTGTGCCGATCATGATGCTGTACTTATTTGCACAAAAAAGCTTTATGGCCGGGATAACGGCAGGAGGTGTGAAAGGATGAATTATAATTGTTTTCAGGAAATGTATGATAAGGCGGAAAAATCTCTGTATTATAAAGCCGGGTATGATGATGAAAGTGAGGTAAAGAATAAAGCGCTGAGTGAGCGTCTTTTATTCACCCAGTCTAATCTGCGGGTACTGGCCGGCCAGGATACAATGGGGAGACTGTATTTTGTATCCTGCCCTCATAAAAGGGACTACGCCCTTCCCACCATGCGTATGGATCAGGATAATTATATCACCGCCTGTCCCGGCATGTTTTATCAGACTAATATTACTCTTCTTCTGGGAAAAATGACATACAGTCTGACTGACTCAGAGGGCAGATGTTATCAGGCAGCCAATATTCACAGCACTACTGAATATCTCGACTATTACCTGCCCTGCACAAGGACAGACTATGAGGATATCTCTGTGCAGGTGGTCAGTATCGCTCCGGTACTGGAGGAGGGCGCCCATGCAGCTCTGGCTCCCCTGCCCCTTCCGGGACCTTCAGGATGTCTTTATTCAATGACTGTCAGGAATACGGGAAAAAAGCCATTTACAGGAAATGTAGCCCTGAGTCTTCACAATTGTTTTATGGAACCATATGAACTGGCCGGAAAAGCAGTAGAAGAGCGGACTTTTGAGATGGAGCATGTGAGAACAGACAAAGGGCTTTTAATGCTGTATGGGGAGGACGGTGCTGCTGCAGTCCACATGGAGGGCGGACATTGGGACAAAAATTATGTTTCTGTGCGCAGCATAGAAGTGGATCCGGGTGAGGAGGTAACTATCACAGCAAGGGTTGCTGCAGCAGAAAGGAAAGATGAGATAAATGAGGCTTTATGCATTTTATATATGCATGACGCCCTGGAATGGATAAATATCACTTCGAACTTCTGGAGAAGCAGGATCGGGAGGCTGCAGACTGAGGTAGATGGCTGCGGAGAGATCCTGGAAAAGCAGAGGGATATAGTTATACGAAGTGTTCTGGATAATTTCAACTGTCTGCAGGCAGACAGGGAAGGGCGGCTCTGTGTGCACTGGCAGGGAGCACCCTCACACAATATAGGAAGGTTCTGGGGGATAGATTTCGAACCTACTTCCATAAGCGTCATGTATTTTCTGCCGGAGCTTGGCAGGATGCTGCTGGATTATATTACTGCAAGAAATGAACCCAGATATTCTGTGTATCCCGATCACTCTGCGCCAATCCTGTGCGCACCGTTAATTGCAGCCAGAAAGTATGCTGAGTTTACAGGGGACTTAAAGTGGTTCAGGCAGTGTCCCGGACTCTGGGAGAGACTGGTGGAGATATACAGGAAGCTCATATCATTCAAGGCTGCTGATTCTAATCTTATCTCATCACATTTCTCAAGCGATGGGCTTGTGATGAACAGGTATGACAATGGGACTAATGTAAAAATATGGTATGCCATAGACGGATTTGCGCAGCTTTGCGCTCTTCTTGAGGAAGATATTGCTGTGGAGGCTGCGGAGTTTGCAGATAAACTAAAATCAGATATACAGGATCTGCTGGAGGCGGAAGGGCCGTTTGGACGCCAGATTAAGGGCGGGATCAATGGCAGAAAAGAGGACTTTTATCTCAACGGCGATCTGTACTACTATGACGGGGAGGATTCAGCCAGCTGCATGGCTCCGGTATATGGCATTTATGGATTTGATTATGAACCCTGGGTGAACTATCACAGGTTTGCAAGATCGCTGTTTGCCAGCAATTATAATCCCGAGATGGGTACTCTGCGCTGGTTCCCTTATGGGGGAGCAAATGACGGCACTGCATATGTATCGCAGCTTGGCGGGAGTGTGACAAGAGAGGAACAGAGGGCATCACTGGAGAATCTGCTGAACAGAAGCGTAGACTTTACAGGCTCTGTATACTGGTGGCCCCTGGGAGAGAACTTTGTCAGACGGATCAGCAGATGCAGTCAGGGACAGGGCTTTCTTGTATGGCAGTATCTGCAGCAGTGGATAGGCCTGCAGGCTGATATGACAAGCAGAAGGATCAGGATCGCACCAGGAGGTCTGCCCCGGAAGATTTCCTGGGAAAATGGCAGGATAGGCAATTTTGTATTTGATTTTTATTATGAGGAGAATGAGCGGGGGACTCATATCCGGCTGTTAAACAAGGGTGCTGTGGAGTGGACAGTAGAAACAGGCCTGAGAAAATACGATACCGGAGCAGGGGCGGTGATCTGGCAGGAGAGCAGGTGTCTGAAGCCATATGGAAGTATTGAGGCGGATTTTGCAGCTCTGCAGGCGGGAGCGCCGGATGCAGCGGCGGATATAGATATAGAGAGGACAGAGTGTGAGGCATTCTGCCAAAATACAGACCATGCCCTGGATCATATTGGGTACCATATGCCTCTGTGTGAGACACAGGAAAGTCCTGTCATAGTCATGCAGTACGTCCTGTACACGAAAAGGGTGATGGAAGATGTGAGGATCACCGCAGAAGGCCCCTCCGGATGGAGATTCAGGGAGAAAGCAGCAGGCATGTGGGACGACAGTCAAGAAGTGGCTGATACACAGCTTCAGACAGACCTGGGTACATGCCAGCCGTGGAAGCGTCATGTAATTCCGTTCTGGGTCAAATTAAATCAGGATGAAGAATACAGGGAGGTATGGTTCCAGCGGCATCCTCTGGCTCTGTGGAGACAGGAGGATGAGGATGTTCTGTATGTTCAGTCTGATAGGAAGAAAGAAGAGGAAAGCCTTACCGTTACTCTGACATGGAGGGAGGGGGATGAAAGGCTGGAAGAAAAGAAAGAGATCCCTGTACGGTACTGTCTTAAGCAGGAGAGGGATATCCTGGTGAAAAAGATATTGGGAGGGAGGAATGTGTGCGATTAAGTAGAAAATAGAGATGCGGCGGATTACTGCATCTCTATTTTGGGGTTTATGAGAAAGGACGGAGGATTCTGTGCCATATAAATAGTTATAAAAATATGTGAAAAAAGATGAAAAAAGATGACAATTATTGGCGAATGATGTATAATTAGTACAAATTATAAAACCTAGGGAGGCTTAAAGATGAGAAGAAAGATGGTTAAGGTATTGATGTCCGGTATGGTTATTGGATGTCTGAGTTTTAGTATGCCGGTGTTTGCTTCTGCAGCAGGAACGGTAAGTTTAGAAGACCAGGTCAGCACTCTGGAATCAGAGAAGGCAGCTCTTCAGGACCAGGTGGATCAATTGGAGTCTGAAAAAGCAGCGTTGGAGGATCAGGTAGAGCAGTTAGAGTCAGAGAAAGCCGTGCTGGAGGATAAGGTTAAGGCTTTAGAGAGTGAAAATGGAGAAGAAGGAAGCACAGAAGCACTGCAGACGGAGGTTGTCGGTACAGAATATACGGATTCTTCAATTGTCCAAATAGTACAGAAGGCACTCAATGACAATGGATTTGATTGTGGTACGCCCGATGGTGTGCCCGGGTCAAAGACATCTGAATCTATTAAGATGTACCAGAAAGAAAAAGGAATCAATGTAAACGGAGTAATTACTGACGAGTTGCTAGAGTCACTGGGAGTTGCCGACAAAGTTAAAGATGCGGCTGAGAAAGAGTCACAGATGAAGGACTACAGCAGCGAATACACATACACACAGATAGCCCGTGACCCTGATTCCTATTCTGGAAAGAAGATGACCTTTAAAGGGAAAGTGCTGCAGGAGGGAGATGCAGGTTCAGGCCTGAAATATGTGAGGCTGGCCATCAACTCTGACTACGACCAGGTTATGTTTATAACATATGCCTCTGATGTAGTTGAGTACCGTATCCTGGATGATGATATTATAACGATCTATGGTTCCTGTTTAGGAAATTATAGCTATGAAACCGTTATGGGCGCTACAGTGACAATACCATGGATTAATGCCGATATTATAGACATGAGTGATGTTGCAATGTAATATATAGTTAAGTGCCATGGGTTTTAGATGGTATACTTTAACTGCAATGAAAGTGCTGGAAACGGCTATAGGGTTTCCAGCACTGCCTTTCTTTCCTGAATATAAGACTAACGCCGCTATAGGCATAGTATGGCATTCTTCGTATTCCTCATTCAAGCCAATCACGTTTCATAGTCGGCAGGGTTCAGCCGTTTAATTTCCTGCCACACATGACGCTTATACGAGGGCAGGTCAGATATATATTCACAGCCGACTTTTCCCTTCATATCTTTAAAATACCTTCATAAAATAAAGTCATTCCATCTGAAATTCATATTTTAAAATCTTTGCGCATTTCAGCAATCGTCTGTTCTATCGGTTTTGTGCGCCCTGCCAATAAATCCGCATATCCTTTCTCAAGTTCTGCATTTAATTCTTCCTCTGTAAGTTCGCCCATACAAACAGGTTTTTCATAAGGAAGCCGAACTTCAAAAGGCAATCCCTTTTTTAATACAATCTGTTTAAAGAACATATCAATCGCATTTGATGTGGGAATACCAAGTGCGGATAAAATGCTTTCTGCCTGTTCCTTTAAAACAGGGTCAATCCTTGCATATACGCTGGCTGATTTTGCCATAACAACCGCTCCTTTCCCAGAAATAGTCTTTCTGTTTCCATGTTTATTATACTACAATGTATTGATATAAGCGATACGTTTTATGTTCAGATAATCTTATTGAACAGCTCAAAATTACTGTTCACAGCTGTTGTCCCGCGAGGCGAGCCACAAATAAAATAGAAGCATACCGCTTTTGGATTTCCAGCTCTGATTTTAATCGAAATATATTAGGATAAAAAAGAAATTTATTCCACTTAAAAGCTAAACAGCAGTTGATATAATAAGAGTAACTATTCAGCAGGGATGTGAGCATGCCTGCTTGCAGGACGTTGCAGATATGGCAGGGAGGACGGGAAGTATGGCAGGAGATGCTAAGGGTATGAGAGAGAAGGGCAGGGGAGTGTTGGGAAGTATACGGAAACTGACGGACAGCAGCTGGATCAGGAAATTTAAGGACATGGGGCTGGGCAGGAAGTTTACAGTGACGATCGTACTCTGCCTGATTTTGCCTCTTGTGGTGGTATTTAGTCTGATGAACAGTGTGATAGCAAAGAAATTTCTGGAAAAGCAGTATGAGAAGGAACTTGAGATCCTGAAACAGTCAAAGCCAAGTCTGGAAAATCTGCTGGAAGATGTAGTCATGCTCTCCAGGAATGTTGTGGGGGATAAGGATGTCCAGCGTCTTTTGGAAGAGTACGTGCGCCAGGAGAATGTGAGTGAGGAGTCATTGAGAAAGGTGAAGCTTACTATTGAACAGTCTGTTTATATGAAGAAATATATATCCTCAGTCTCCCTTTTTTCCGGGGATAAGTGTCTTTATCAGTATGGAAATTATTACGGCAGTGAAGATATATTAGAGGATCCTCAGAAGAAGGCGGAACTGGAGGGACTTGAAGGCAGGCCCATGTGGGACCCGGCCAGGGTACTGGGGAATTATGTGGCAGGAAAGGAGAACGGGGCAGTAGTTTCTGTCTACAGGATCATAAATCATCTCTACAGGCTTGTGCCCGTGGGGGCTGAGAGGATCAGTATCAGTGAGGAATATCTTTGTTCTCTTTACAGTTCAGTTGAGGCGGCGGAGGGGGAGGAAGCATATATTTTTGACGGAACAGGAAATATTGTTTCATCAAGAGAAAAAGAAAGACTGGGCAGTACAGCCGGCGTGGAAGTGAGAGAAAAGGCAGTTCTTAATAATGGATACTATGTGGAGAAAGGGAGGGGACACGCCGTCTTTTATTATAAAATTCCGCTGACAGGCTGGACTATAGTCAGGACAAAAAATATGACAGCCCTGAAAGAACAGATCAGCAGGATCAACACGATCATCTGGATGGCATTAGTCCTTTCTGTTCTCTTTGGCATCATTTTTACCATGCTTCAGAAGCGGACAGTAATAAATCCTGTAGTCCGGCTGGCAAAAGATGTAGAAAAAGTGGATGAAGGCAGGTATTACATCAAACTTCATACAAGGAACCAGGATGAGATAGGAATATTGAATCAGAATGTGATATCAATGACAAGAAGGATACAGGATTTGATAGAGAGTGTGTATAAGGGGCAGATACATATGCGAGAGGCTGAGATATTGTCTCTGCAGTCTCAGATCAATCCTCATTTTCTTTATAACACCCTGGACACCATGAGGTGGATCGCCATAGAGCACAGGGAAGATGTTCTTGCAAAGCAGATAGAAGCACTTTCCGGCATGTTCCGCCATGTACTTAACAATGGCAATGAGGTTACAACCGTAAAGGAAGAGGTGGTGCATCTGAAAAATTATCTTGAGGTACAGAAGTGCAGATTTGGGGAAAAGATTACTGTTGATGTGAACGTGGATGAATCTCTTTACCCGTGCAGAGTATTGAAGCTGATCCTGCAGCCTATTGTGGAAAATGCATTTGTTCACGGACTGGAGGGAAAAGTGGGAGGAGGGCATATATATGTGTCGGTAACGGGAGACGGCGATGATATCTGCTATCTCGTCCGGGATGACGGCATAGGGGTAGAACAGGAGAAGATACAGGCTATATTGGACGGAGTGGGGCCGTCAGGCAAGATCTATGCTTTGAAGAATGTAAATGACAGAATCAGACTCAAATACGGGAAAGGTTATGGGATGTCTATAAATTCTGAGCTGGGCAGGGGGACTGCGGTAGAAGTCAGGATTGCCCGATGGATGGAGGAGGAGAGACATGAAGGTATTGATCGCTGATGATGAGATGCACATTAGAAATGGACTGCGGACGGGAATTGACTGGGAGTCACTGGGCATAGACATGGTGCTGACCGCGGAGGACGGCAGAGAGGCCCATCTTGTCTGCCAAAAGGAGAGACCTGAAATAATTATTACGGATATCAGAATGCCGGGAATGGACGGGCTTGAATTAACAGGGCAGGCCGGACGGAGCCTGGGGGCAAAGAAGGTTATTATTCTGAGCGGTTATTCTGAATTTGAATATGCAAAGAAAGCTATAGGCCTGGGGGTAGTGGATTATTTGCTTAAACCTGTTAATATCAGGGAGCTGTCTGAGCTGGTAGAAAAGTGTGCGGCTGATATCCGGGAGGAGGAAAGAAGAGAGGGGCTTACCAGGCAGGAAAAGATCAGAGACATATTAGATAAAAAGCTGCCGGCGGAAGAAATAAGAAACATACTGTACAGAAAAGGCGGGGAGATACTATGTCCGCCGGAGATTGCTGTAGGAGCAGTCAGCCTTGATAAATCTTACGGCAGGTATATACAAGGGTATGAGAAAGTCAGAGGTGATGTGCCGGGCAGCCGGACCGTTTATCTGGCAGAGGCGGACGAGGTCCTGGTATATATGGCAGAGATCAGGACAAGAGAGGAGAGGTCTGGCTATTACGCAGAATTTGCCGGGCTGCTCAATGCTGTGAACAGGAAACTGGCGGGTATGGGGAGCTGCTCCATGGGGGTGAGCGGGCGCGGAGCTGTGACAGACATTCCGCAGTTATTTGAGCAGGCAAAAAAGGCTTTAGCACACCGCATGTATCTGGGTGACGGAAGCTGTATCTATTTCGACATGGCCAGATTAAATCAGGAAAAAATGTACCCTTTTTTACAATTTGACAGAAGGAGAGCCAGGGAGAGCGTGGAGATGCTGCGGATAGATCAGCTGAGAGAACTGATCAGCGTACATTTTGATGAGATGAAACGTATGAAATGTACGGATGTTAAAGCGGCGCAGGAGCTTTGTGTGACTATTAAAAATGTGGTTTTTGATGTAATGAGAGAAAAAGGGGTTGATATTGCGGGAATCCTGGACAGCAATCAGGAGCTTTTCCAGAGCCAGATGGAATACACCAGCCTGGATGGCTATGAGGCCTGGATCTGCGATTATTGTGACCTGCTGCTTAGGGGCCTTAAGGATCTGAGCGGGAAGTGCTACAGTGCGGTGATCTCCAAAGCTGTTGATTATATGAACCAGCATTATGGTGAGGATATCACCTTAAAGAGCCTTGCAGAGAAGGTAAATAAGTCAGCAAGCTACTTCAGCTGCATATTTAAAAAAGAAATGGGTGTAAATTTTAATGAGTATCTGAACCAGGTGCGTATTAAAAATGCTATGGAAATGCTGCGCTTGCCTGATGTGGTAATCTATGAGGTGGCAGAAAAGACAGGCTTTCACGACTATAAGTATTTCACAAAGGTCTTCAGAAAGCTGTGCGGGTGTTCGCCCACAGAATATATAAATCATAAAAAATAACATATAATCGAAATTTTGTCATCTGTGAGGAGGGGCATCGAAAAGGTAAGATATAATCACAAGTTACTAATCACAATAATCACAGCCACCGGCCTGGAATGCGTTTTCAGGCGTCTTGCAGTAAGAACGCCGGGGTATTCCTGAATGTGGCAGGTGCAGGAAATGGAGGAAGAAAGATGAGGAAAAGATGGTTGGCAATAGGGCTTACAGCAGTGATGATGACCGGAATGGTGGGAGCTTCAGCACAGGCGGCTGAAAAGAGTACGGACACAGATGAGCAGGTGACGCTGGAGCTGTTCTGGCAGAAATCAAACACAAACGTTATTCAGGAGATCATTGATAAGTTTGAGGCGGAAAATCCAAATATCAAGATTGAACTGACTGCGACATCTTCAGACACGGGAAAACAGATATTCCAGACAAGGATGGCTACAAATGAGCCGATGGATCTTGTACAGCACTGGCCGTCCCAGGCAGAATTCAGGGCCATGTGCAAAGAAGGCAGAATGGTGGATTTGTCCGGCTATGACTGGACGGATAATATCATTGATACATATTATGACATGTCATGTGTGGATGACAAGCTATATTCTGTGCCTCTTTCTATCAATGCAGGAGTTGTCGCCTACAACAAGGATATCTTTGAGGAAAATAACCTGGAAGTTCCGTCTACATGGGATGAGCTCATCAAGGCGGCAGATACTCTTAAGGCAGCAGACGTCACACCGTTTATCTTCAGCAACGGCGACAAGGAGAACTGTTCCCAGAAATTCCATATCATGACAGCAGCAGTAGCTGATGATAAATGGAACCCATATGATTTTTATGTGGGAATGTATGAAGGCAGCGGAGCTAAATTCGCAGATAACGATTATTCAAAGAAGGCTGCAGAGAGGCTTTATCTGCTCTCAGACGAATATGCCCAGAATGATCCTATGAGCACAAACTATGACTTGTCCATGCAGATGTTTGCCAACGGAGAAGGAGCTATGATGATCACAGGGACATGGGCACAGTCTGATATTGAAAAGAATAACCCGGAAATTAATATGGGAATGTTTGCACTGCCAACGGATGACGGGGTCAACATGATGATCTCCGGTATTGATCCCTGTATCGCAGCCATGACAGGAACAGGTAAAGAAGAATATGCGGCTAAATTCCTGGAATTTGTCTCCAGGACAGAAAATGCTCAGATCTACACGGACTATGATAAGTCCCCGAGTCCGATCAAGGGTGTGAAGACTGAAAATCCTACCATTGACCTGGTACTTGGCTATATTGAAGAGGGAAAGGCAATTCCCTGGTGGCGTGACTATATCAGCACAGGTGTTGTCAGTGATGAAGCAGACCTGGCCCAGGCATTTCTGATGGACGGGGATATGGATGCATTCCTGGAAGGAGAAGAAGAGATCGTGCTTCGGCAGGAGGACTGAGGAAGACAGTATGAGAAAGAACAGCATCAGCCATAAAAGAAATGTTTCCTACATGCCGGTTATAGTGACAGCCCTGGTGCTCTATACTGTGTTCTTTATTGTCCCGGCGCTTTACAGCTTTTACTTCAGTCTGACAGACTGGAACGGCTATTCCCTGGAATATCATTTTGTGGGGTTCAAAAACTTTGTGAAGGTATTCCGGGATAAGGACCTTTTTAATTCAATTAAATTTACCCTGATCTATACTGTGGTGGTGAATGCCACCACGATCCCCTGTTCCGTTTTTCTGGGGATACTTTTGACAAAGAAATTGAGAGGGGTTAATTTCTTCCGATCCATATTTTTTTATCCGGCTATCATCTCAATGCTCTCCCTGGGCCTGATCTTTAACGAGATATTCAGAAGAATGCTCCCGATGATTGGCCAGACCCTGGGGGTGGGAGCCCTTGAGACAAGCCTTCTGTCCACAAAGGCGGGAGCTGTGGCCGCTGTGATCATCCTGGGATTCTGGCAGAATCTGTCAATCCCAACCGTGCTTTTGATAGCTGCGCTTCAGAGTGTGCCCGGAGAACTGACAGAAGCAGCCAAGATAGACGGGGCAGGACCCTTAGCCAGGTTTCGCGTGGTGACCTTCCCCTATCTGGCCTCCACGCTTGTCATCTGCCTTGTCAAGGGGATCAGGGATGCCCTCGTGGTATTTGACTATATTATCTCGCTGACCCAGGGGGGACCGGCAAAGGCAACTACATCCATGGGATATAAGATCTACCTGATGGGAAGCACTGACATGAAATTTTCCCAGGGCTGCGCGACGGCAATCGTTCTCTTTCTTTTTATTGCCCTGGCTTCCTTCTTCATCATGAAGGTAGTAGGGAGAGGAGGCATTGAGCAGCAATGATGAATATGAAGACAAAGAAAAGGATCACAAATATCCTGACATATATCTGTCTGATCTTCTGGTTCCTGTGTATCGCTCTTGTGCTGTATGTGACAGTTGTGAACTCCTTCAAGACTCAGGCTGAATCCAGCAAAAGCTTTCTGACGCTGCCGGAGGCCTTTAATATACAGAATTATATTGAAGTGTTTAACAGGAGCGGATTTCTGCAGGCAGTTTTTAATACTACGTTTTTCACACTTGTATCTATTGCGATCGTGACAATATTTGTACCGGCGGTCTCTTATGCGGTGAACCAGACTATGCCGCTGAAGACTTCTAAATTTACCCTGTATTACATAACGGCGGCAATGTTCGTGCCCTTTCAGATAGTGGCTCTGCCCCTCTCCATGTTTATGAAGGGGCTTGGGCTGGGAAACAGGCTGAGCATCATTATTATTTTTGTCACTTATCCTCTTATACAGGGAGTGTATCTGTGCAACGGCTATCTGAAGACGATTCCCAGGGAGCTGGCAGAGTCAGCATATGTAGAAGGGGCGGGGTCATGGAAGACCTTCTTTAAAGTCATCTTTCCTATTATGAAGCCCATGACAGCGACAATTGTAATTACAAATTTTCTCTGGATGTGGAATGAATTTCTGATATCGCTCATGATACTGGGGGCCGATAAAAAGACGCAGACGCTGCCGCTGTTTATCTACAGCTTTAAAGGGCAGTATTCTATTGAATATAACCTTTTGTTTGCAGCCATAGTGCTGTCCTCTATACCGCTCACTGTCATGTATGTATTCCTTCAGAAGTATATCGTGGCCGGACTGGCGGGAGGGGCAGTAAAAGGATAGGTGCGCCCAGATTGTAATGAGAGGACAGGAGGCGTGGAGAATATGAAAGGGCTGAGATATCTGGGGAGGGGGCAGGCCAGGATTGCCAAGATGCCTGTGCCTGAAACCAAAGAAGGACAGGTCCTGCTGGAGGTTGCTGTATCGGCCCTGTGCGGGAGTGAGAGAAGCGACTATGAAAACGGCTGCAGCTTTGTGTCAGGTCATGAGTTTGCAGGCATTGTGAGAGAGACGAACGGCTGCAGGAGGCTTAAGGCCGGGGACAGGGTGACAGTGAATGTACTGGCAGGCTGCGGTGACTGTTATTACTGCAGGACCGGCCAGCCCCAATTCTGCAGGGAGCTCCACGTGTGCCAGGGCGGGCATGCCCAGTATGCGGCTGTTCCGGAGGAATGCTGTATCCCTCTGCCTGATTATATGGACTTTGAGGCAGGCGTGCTGCTGGGGGGTGACACGCTTGGCGTGGCATACAGGGCGGTAAATAAGATCAGGCCTGACTTTGGCCGGGTGGCGGCAGTAATTGGAGCGGGGCCTATCGGGCTGGGCGTTATTTCACTGCTGAAATACTATGGGTATTATGCAGCTGTAATGGAAAAAAACCAGCTCCGCTGCCATTACGCGGCAGAGCTGGCCGGGGCGGATGAAGTGCTGGGACAGTTTTCGGATACATGTCCAGGGGAGCGTCTGGGAGAGCTGACTGGCGGGCTGGGAGCTGATGTGGTGTTTGAGTGCTCGGGGAGCCCTCTGGCAGAAAGAACCGCCCTGGAAATAGTCAGGCCTGCAGGGACTGTTGTCTTCTGCGGAGAAAACTATAAAGGGCTGGAAATTATACCGTCGGATCACATTATACATAAAGAGGTAACTCTGACGGGAGCATTCTATTTTACCAGAAATGACTTTTACGGACTATGTGAGATATATAAAAGAGGGTTTGACCCGAAAACGGCAGTGACCCATAGGATGCACCTGGACAAGGCGCCTGATGCCTGCAGCATGTTTTTTAGCGGAAAGACAGGAAAGGTCCTGCTGTACAGGGACCAGACATGCCGGACAGGGCATGGGACGGAGGAAAAATGGAAAGATTGACAGTTGCTGTTATAGGAATGGGAGAGCGGGGCAGGATACATCTGTATGGTTTCCTGAAAAATCTTGAGTATTTTCATGTGGCAGGCGTCTGTGACAGGAAAGAGGAGAACCTGGAGAAGGCAGTTAAAGAGTGCGGCATTTCAAAGGATATCTGCTACACCGATGCCAGGCTGATGCTGGATAAAGTAAGGCCGGATATCCTCGCTTTCGTGACAATGCCGCATATCCGGCTGCCGTTGGCAGAGCTGGCGGCGGAATATAAGGTGAGAGGACTGATGTTTGAAAAGCCCATGGCAACTTCTCTGGATGAGGCTGACAAGATCAGAAAACTCTGTATGGAAAACGGGATAAAAACAATTGTCTGCCATCAGCACAAATATGTTAGGTCATTTATGAGGCTTAAGGAGGCTATAGACAGCGGTGAGCTGGGAGAGATTCATGAGATGAAGGCCAGCTGCCAGCCGCAGGCCTCACAGCTGGGGACACATTACATTGATTATCTGCTCTGGGCAAATGGGGGTAAGAGGGTTTTAAGTGTCACCGGCCATGTACATGGAAACTTTTACCTGGACGATTCCCATCCATCCCCGGATTATGTAATGGGGCAGATGATATGCGAGAACGGAGTGAGGATGACTTTGGAGTGCGGCTACTTTGCAGCCAGGCATGAGGAGCACAATACAGGATTTACCCATGGTCCCGCAGAAGCGGCGTACTGGACCGATGACAGGCTTACTGTCTACGGCACAAAGGGATATGCGTGGGCTTCCTGCAATGGAAAATATGCAGTGTTCTCACCTCTCACCTCACCGGATATACGTAAAGGTGACTACCATGACTTTTTCCAAAAGGAACAGTATGATGCACAGGTGCGTTACACAAAAGACTTTGCAGACTGGATGAACAAAGTGAAGGACGGACACCCGTGCAGCCTGAGTCAGGCGTACCATGGTTATGAGATTTTAGAAGCGATGTATGTTAGTGCGATAGAGCGCACCAGGGTAGATCTGCCTATGAGGCTGCCGCTGCAGTATGATGCCCTGGAGGTTCTTAAGGATAAGCTGGGCCTGGTCAAGTACCGCCGGTTCTAAGAGAAGGAGGAGCAGAATGGGGAAATGGTATGAGAGCAGGTACAGAAGGACACTGCTGGATATGCACATTGAGGACTGGGATGATTCGTTTATGGCGGAGTTTGACCCGGAGGAATATTTCAGAATGCTGAAGAGGGCGCAGGTGAGCGCACCTATGATCTATATCCAGTCTCACGTGGGACTGTGCTATTGGCCTACTAAGACGGGAGTGATGCACAGGGCTTTTACAGGAAAAGAAGATCAGATCAGGCACCTGATAGATCTCTGCCATCAGGACGGAATGAGCGTTGTGGTCTATTACAGCATTATATTTAATAACAGGGAATATGACAGGCATCCCGAGTGGAGGATGCGGGATGCTTACGGCCAGGGTTCCAGGGACCACGGCGGCAGGTATGGGCTCTGCTGCCCAAACAGTAAAGGGTACAGAGATTTCGTAAAGGCTCAGATAAAAGAGTTCTGTGAATATTTTGATTTTGAAGGCGTGTTCTTTGATATGACATTCTGGCCGGAGGTATGCTACTGTGATTCCTGCAAAAAGCGCTGGGCCGAAAAAAATGAGGGAGATATGCCGCAGACTGTGGACTGGCGGGATGAGCGCTGGACAGAGTTTGATCGTGAAAGGCACCAGTGGATCTATGAATTTGCCCGTCTGTGTACGGACGAAGTACATAAATACAGGCCTGATGCCACAGTGGAGCACCAGTATGGCAATTCTATCGCCTTTTGGAGGTTTGGGAACAATGAGAATGTATCTCTGGCCAGCGATTATATCGGCACGGATCTGTACGGAGGGCTCAGGCAGCAGTCCTTCGCCTGCAAAGCCTGGTATAACCTGACCCAGAACCAGCCCTTCCAGTATATGACGTCAAGATGTTATCCTACTCTGGCGGAGCATACTTCCACAAAGACAAAAGACCAGCTGCGTCAGTGCGTTGGAATGACATACATCCACCACGGGGCCAGCCTGCTCATCGATGCCATTGATCCGGCGGGGACAGTGGATAAGAGAGTGTACTCCCTCATGGGGGAGATCTACGGGGAGGCCAAAAAGTATGAGCCCTATCTCAACAGGGGAGTGCAGGCTTATGATGTGAGCCTGTACTTCAATCTGAACGGAAAATTTGACCCAAATGCCAATGGGATTCATGTGATGGACCACAGGCTTGACAGAGATACCGGCAGCGGCGGCGGCATGCCCCATTATGATGCCCTGATGGGTGCGGCGAATATCCTGGCGGCAGCTCATATCCCGTATGGGATCATAAATAACTGGAAACGGCAGGAAATGTTTGGGCACAGGGTTCTGGCGGTACCGGATGCCCCTGGTATGAGTGGAGAAGAAGCAGAGCTGATCCTTGACTATGTAAGGGGAGGCGGCAGCCTGTATCTGAGCGGACAGTGCCATCCCAGGCTTTTAAAGGAGATCTTTGGCGCTGAGGCTGATGGATATACAGATGGAAGGATGACCTACCTGGCCCCGGAGGAGGGGGAGGATAATGTGATGGAAGGATATTTCACAAAAAAATATCCCCTGGTAATGTTTGAGCCTGCCGTTAAATTAAAGGAAGGCTTCAGAGGAAAAGTGCTGGCAAATCTCACATTCCCATATACACTACCCGGGATCAGGTGGTCTATGTTTCCTGCAGATATCCATGAGGAGGAGTATGTGGATGTAAACGGACCTGCTTATAAATTTGCCACTATCCATGCCAATCCGCCGGGAATCCCCACAGAGGAGCCGGGAATGATCCTGGCGGGATACGGTAAGGGACGGGCAGTCTACTCGGCCCTGCCCATAGAGAGGGCCGGGCGCAGCCAGCATGGAGCTGTTTTTACTAATATTATAAAAATGCTGGCCGGCGGTGAGTTCTGTTTTAGGGCGGATGCGCCGGAGACTGTGGAATGCGTAATGTTCAGGGATGAGGAAAAGAAAGAAGCTCTGCTGGGTGTCATTGAGACAAGAGAAGGGTACAGCATTCCCGACACGCCGGGCATATGTCTGGAAATACGTGCAGAGCAAGCGCCGGAAAAGGTATGGCTGCTTCCGGATGAAAAGGAGCTGTCTTTTACCTGGAAGAACGGAATAGCCAGTGTGTCTCTGGAGCCATTTTCAATATATGCCATGGTTCTGGCGAAGTGGAAGGACTGAGCAGTAAATGCACAGCCCTGCTGAATAGTTACAAAATATGGACATATGATCAGGAGGGATAAAGTTATGACAGATAAAATGACATGGGCCGAAAAGGCCCTGGAGCAGGGAAAAGGGGTGCTGAGGCTGGCGCCTGTATGGGTATCCAGGTCTTTTTGCAGGCCGGGAAAACGCATAAAACTGCATCCGGATGATTATTATGCGCTGGGCGCCGACAGGGGCGGGATCGATGAGCGGTGGTTTTCTTCGGCAACCTGGGCAGAGAACGGGCCAAAAACAGCAGAGGATGAGGGGCTGAGCTATATTGTGGCAGATGGAAAGAAGCGCATCCTGCTGAGGGATGCGGTAGAGCTTTTGGGGGCGGAAATCATAGGGGAACATTTATATAAGAAATACGGACGCTGGCCTATGTTCTCTAAATTCTTTGACAATGCCGGCCCTCTGCCCCACCACATCCATCACAGGGATGAGCATGCAAAAAGAGTAGGGGCAGCGGGTAAGCCGGAGATGTATTTTTATCCGTCACAGCTGAATAATCATGGAGGGGAGTTTCCGTTTACATTCTTCGGTTTCAACCCGGAGACATCAAAGGAGCAGGTGTTAGATGCTCTGAAGAATTTTACAAAGGGTGATAATAAGCTGCTGGATCTGTCAAGGGCGTATAAGCTCGTTCTGGACACGGGATATGATGTGCTGCCGGGAGTCATGCATGCGCCGGGCAGCCTCTGCACTTACGAGCCGCAGTTTGCTTCAGACGTCTATGCCATGTATCAGTCTGTCCTGATGAATGGACAGGTATTGGAGGAAGATCTGCTCTGGAAAAACTGTCCGGAGGAGGAGAAGGGAAATTATGAATACCTGCTGGAAGTAATAGACTGGGATATGAACGTGGACCCGGATTTCCATAAGAACCGTTTTATGGCGCCGAAGCTGGTGCGCCCTGTTGAGGAGATGGAAGATGAAGGATACAGGGAAGAGTGGATCTGCTACAAGTCGGATGTAGTCTGTGCAAAGCGCCTGATGGTGTACCCGGGCAGAAGCGTGACAGTCAGGGACGCTGCGGCCTATGGAACTATCTGTATCCAGGGGAAGGGCAGATTCGGAGAGTTTGATATGGAGTCACCGGCCCAGATAAGATATGGGCAGCTGACAAATGATGAGTTTTTTGTGACAGAGAGGGCAGCAAGGGAGGGCATAAGGATAACAAACAGCTCAGACTGCGATAACCTTGTGATCCTGAAACACTTCTCAGAAAACCCGGAACTTCCGGCGGAGGAGGGAGCATGAAGCGGTATGGAACGTTTATTTCCGCGAGCAATGAGCCGCGGGGTCTTTGGTTTGCAATAGACGGTAAATTTTTCAGGTTTATGTCAAAGCTGGCAGATCTGATGATCCTGAACCTGCTCTGGATTCTCTGCTCCATTCCAATAATTACCATCGGAGCGTCCACGGCGGCGCTCTATAAGGTTACTATGGAAATGGCAGAAAACAGGGAATCCTATGTGGTGCGTACATTCATCAGGGCATATCTGGATAATATGAAGAGAGCTACGGTGGGGTGGATGGCCTTTCTCACCTGCCAGACAGTGCTGGCAGCAGCATTTGTATACGGCCAATATATTTCGGAGGGCGGAAGGGAAGCTCTTGTGGTGGGAATCATGGTGTGTGAGATATTGTTAATGCTCGTATTTTTGTATATTGTTCCCCTGATGACCAGAAAAGGAATAGAAACAAATGCACTCAGGCTGGCAGCTCTTCTGGCAGTTGCAAACCTTCCGTGGTCTGCAGTGCTGCTGGCCGGGGAAGGAGTAATTCTTTTGATGGCAGTGAGATACCCGGCATTTACAATCCCGGTGCTGCTGGTAGTTGGAGTGTCAGGTACTGCCTATATGATGTCACATATCTATCTGCATGTTTTTGAGAAGGCCGGGCTTAAAACGTTACTGGTCACGGAGTGACCAGTAACACGCTCCGCGATGCACAGAAACGGCAAAAACGCTGTTTCGCGCTGCAGCCCTAGGAATTTTCGCGCAAAACGTGCATGAAAACACCTCGCGGGATGGTGACGTGTGAATAGTAACCTTAAAACAGCCCGGTCCTGAATAATTCACGGTGTCTGTAGAAGTACAAGGTTCCGGCACTTGCAGCAGAAGTAAATAAAAGCAGTAATGGTACGGAAAATCCCTGTGATATGTCAAAAAAATGTACTGCGAATTTAATGGAGAAAATAAATGTGCATATTATGACTGGCAGCTGCCAGGCTAAGGCAGCCACATAATTTCCGCTAATCTCGGCCAGGACGAAGATAATCCCTGCCAGCAGTATGCACAGAATCAGAAGAGTTCCGGCACATATCATCATATAATTACCGAACGTAACCGGGAAAGCGCTTATAAATGAACTATAAAAGCCAGTTATATAGCAGTCCTTGCAGAACCAGAAATTATTTCTCCATGTAAACTGAAATAGAACAGCGATCTCTGCAGTGATAATAATAAGGCATCCCAAAAGGACGGCATTTCTTTTCAGTTTATATAAATGGCGTCCTCTTTTTGTTGTATAGAGGAGCGGCTTCATATTATTCATATTATCCTTTACAGAGTAGGGTACAATTAACATGATCAAGCTGAAGACCATGAAAAGAAAGTAGTCTGAGACTAAACGCAGAAAGTATGT
This sequence comes from Murimonas intestini, assembly GCF_024622195.1. NCBI lineage: Bacteria > Bacillati > Bacillota > Clostridia > Lachnospirales > Lachnospiraceae > Murimonas > Murimonas intestini. The sequence goes on along the minus strand of NZ_JANKBI010000019.1, from coordinate 27,870 downwards.
AACGGGGTAATCGGGCATAAGACTCTGCAGTTCCATTTCAGTTAGAGTACGTGAGGAGAGCTGTCCACTGCCGATGGAGCCATTTATTGTCTGCCGGGTGCTGTATTCCTCTGCGATTGATTCCAGATATTGGATTTTTAACAGTTCATGCCGTATATCAGCTTGTTCATCCTGTGAGAAAGCGATATTTAAGTTACCAGACAGAATTGCGGCCGTTTCAGTAGGAAGACTTTCCAGTGCTTTTTCCAGGTCCTCAAAAGTAGTGATGCCTAACTCTGTGTATTCCTCATGTTTACGGATCCATCTGTCAATTTCACTCTCTGGTCTCTGCGGGATATTTGCACATAAATCTTCATATTCTGAGAAATCTAATTCAGTTCCATATTTTTCAATAAGATCCTCAGATATCTCATACTGTATTGATAAACTTGTATCCTGTTTTGCAATATCCAGGTTTGGCCTGAAGAACAACATATAAAATATAACAAAAGCTATTATCAGTATAAGCAGCCTGGGAAGGCTCAGGAGCTTTCGCATTTCCGATTTTAACATTCTGACACCCCTTTCTATAATTCTTGCCGGTTAAACCGCCGGATCATAATCATACAGGCACTTCCAAGGATCATGCTCCATAATATAATTGTACCCGATTCATAAAATGGAAGTGAAACCGAGGAGGAGCAGCTGATAAACCATTTTCCGGCCTGCAGAAGACAGTCCACAGGATTATATTTTTCATAAAAGTATGACATGACAGATAAAGGCATATTCATTCCGGCAATCCGTATAATGGAAGTACCGGCCAGGACCAGAAGCACAGCCAGAAAAGAATTCCTGATCACTGCAGATAACGTAAAGGCAAGCAATACAAAAACAATCCCCAGCCCTGATGCAGTTATAAAATTTAACAGAAAGTATCCGCCTATAGAAATAGGCCAGCTGCTGATGCAAGGCGAGCCGCCGAGTTCATTCATGCCTGAGCTGACAGGCGCAGTCAAGAGATTATTGACTGGATAAACTGCAGTTAATAAAATGAATGTTATGCCATAAAGGATAGCTGAGATAAAGATGCCATCCAGGATACTGCATGTTAGTTTATCTGTAATAGTCCGCCTGCCTTTTGACGTTGTATAAATGACTGCTTCCGTCCTGTTGTTTATTTCAAAGTGAGTATTTCTTACAGTTATAAGCACGCAGCCTGCAATCGTTTCTATTGCAGTAATAAAGAGGATATATACAGACAGATAGGAAAAATAAGACATACTTGCGGGCAGGAAGAGCGTACCTGCTTCATTTGCGCTGATCTCCTGCTTCCGCCCTTCCAGTCCATGATACAGTGATACAGCGTATTCGGCAGCTTCTCCTGACAGATGATTGTCTGATATATAAGAATAGGCCATATCCTCCAGGCTGACATTTTCAAATAATCCGGGTGCCATCCGGATAAATCCTTCTAACTCTTCCCATTTCATGCCGGATGTGTTCATTTTCTCAGTCCAGAACTTTTCATAATCCTGTATGATACTATTGGTTATTCTGGTTCCTGTTTCTGAAGCCATTCTATTGATCTTCTGTATGTCATCTCTGTATTCCCATCTGCCCAGAAGCAGATAGCAGTTTAACAGCAGGCAGCCCAGGCAGAAAACAGGAATGAAATATCCTCTCCAGCTTTTCTTTATCTCTTCTCTCATAATCTACTCCTTATAAACATAGAGAAAAATATCCTCCAGTGTGGGAAAACAGGAAGTCCAGCGTGGGTCTTCTTGTTTTTCACTGATAAATCTTACAATCACTTGACCGCCTTCCTGGCGTTTTGCTACAACCTGATGCTGTTCCTCAAAGGAAGCTGTTCTGGACGTGTCTAATGTACATTCATAAACTTTTCCGCGCAGAACCTGGCGGATTTCATCAGCCCCGGAAGCATACAGGAGACGGTGGTCTTTGAGCATGATAATCTGGTTTGCAATAAATTCAATGTCAGATACAATATGTGTGGAAATCAAGACGATCTTATCACGTGATAGTGAGGACAGAATATTCTGAAACCTAACACGTTCTTTTGGATCCAGCCCGGCGGTTGGTTCATCTAATATCAGCAGTTTCGGATCATTTAGCAGAGCCTGGGCAATGCCGACACGCTGAATCATGCCCCCTGAAAATTTCCGCATTTTTTTGCCGGAGGAATCTGTCAGGGCAACCATATCTAAAACTTCTTTGATCCTGCTGCTGCGTGTTTTCTTATCAATACCTTTTAATACACACAGATATTCTAAAAACTGCGTGGGGGTGTAATCTCTGTAATAGCCGAATTGCTGAGGGAGATATCCTATCTTTTCACGATATTTATCTTCCAACTTGTAAATATCCTTTCCATCCCATAATAGCTTTCCGCTGGTGGGAAAGGAAAGGGTTGCCATCATTTTCATCAGTGTGCTCTTTCCGGCTCCATTAGGGGAGAGCAGGGCATGTATTCCATTCTCCAGATTCAGGCTCAAGTGTTCCAGTGCGGTAAAATCACCGTACTTTTTCGTTACGTCACATATTTGCAGCATTGTGATACCTCCTTTTTTCCTCCATCATATTTTTAATTATGCTGATATATAAAATCAGCGCGATCAGAGAAATCATACAAAATATAAGCAGGGAAGTGCCTTCCATGAAACGTATATACAGACTGCGGATCCCATTATATAAAATACCGTTCACCAGATACCATATAACCAGTACGCTTAAAAGACAGACAATCCGGCTTGTAATGAAAAGTATTCCGGACATTATGGATGCAAAGAGAACCTGGGCCGTAAAGGTAAGGATCAGAAGCCTTGAAAAGCTTACGGGATAGATCCTGGCTAACCCCCAGACATATATATAATTTACTGCCAGGCTTAAGAAGCTGATTGCGGCCATCCTCAGTGAGATAATGTGTATAAAAGTATATTTGCATGACATTTGTATTACCAGGGTATTTCTTTGTTTTTCCTTTATACAACTTAACGTAAATGTGCATCCATAAAGTATGGGTGATATAAGAAATGCAAGCCCATAGATTTCTTCCGCCCGCCCCAGTACATATTGTGTGCTGCCATACATTAAGAGAAATGTGACAGCGTAGGAAATAAACATGACATCGCGGGTATTTCTGAAAAGGTTCATGATACCGATCTCTTTAAACAGGCAGGCAGCAAATTCCCTGGGTCCTATCTTCTTTGGCAGGGTATCCATATACTCAACGATTTGGTTTGCCATCTCTTTTTCATCGACTTTTTGCCATACTCCTGATAAATATTCCTGATCATTCATTTTTCCACTCCTCCTTTAGCCTGGACGCCTTTTTCCGCGCCCTGTATATTAAAATTTTGATCTGCGGCAGCGGTTTATTGAGACGCACAGCAATCTCCTGATAACTTAGATCCTCCACAGCGTACAGGTACAGGACATCCCTGTATTCTTTCTTAAGAGCTGTCATCAGCTGCCGGATCTGCAGTTCTCTCTCATGTACTAAGTATATTTGTTCCGGAGAATCATTGCTTACCCCCTCATCAACTCCTTCTATACTGACTTCAGGCTGATGATTTTTCTTTCTCAGGTAATCTATAGATTTATTTTTGATGACAGTCCACAAGTAAGTCTGAAACCCACAGCTGAATTTGTACCGCATGCGCTGTATGTATATGTCTGCAAAGGAGTCCTGCACAATATCCTGGGCGGCAGTACTGTCCCTGATAATGGAACTGCAGAACATTTCAGCATGCTTCCTGTATTTCAAAACGAGCTGTTCAAAAGCTCTGTGGCTTCCGTCCTGAACAAGGCGCATCAACTCATTATCGTCTTCCATACTGTCCACCCCCTCGTATTATTCCTTCTATATTTATTACTCGTTTGTAAATGAAAAAAGTTACAGGTGTTTATTCATAAAATTTATTATATATGATTTAAAAGGCATTTAACATCCGGACAGCAAAACTTCAGCTCCCATACAAAAACTCCAGAGGTTTTAATGTTGTCCCGGCCTCTCTTTTTGAGTAAGATATAAGTATATTAATGTGAAGAAACTAAACATTTATCTTAATGTGACGGAGGGTACGGCAATGAAGAACAGGAATACAAATATATTTATGTCCGGTGAGGAAATACCAAGCTCACTCTGCCCCTTGTTCTGGCAGCACGGGGAGGAGGAGAGCGTTTTAAGGGAAGAGATAGCCAGGATGCACGAAGGCGGAATAGGAAGCTTTATCGTGGAATCACGTCCGCATCCGGACTTCCTAAGCTTTGGATGGTGGAGGGATCTGGATATTATCTTATCAGAGGCAAAGCTGCGGGGCATGGATGTGTGGATCTTTGATGATAATGCGTATCCAAGCGGGCTGGGGGCCGGCAGGATACGGGAGCTGTATCCTGACTCCAGAAAACGCTATCTTTCCAAACAGCAGATAGATGCAGTGGGTCCATTAAAGGGGGCATCTCTGCAGATAGGACAGTGGCTGGGAGAGGGGGATCAGCTTTTCAGGGTGATAGCCGGCAGGCGCGCTAATGGGAATGATAAGCTGCAGGAGGAGACGCTCACAGATCTGACGAGTCTTGTGAAGGATGGAATGCTGTACTGGGATATACCGGAAGGGCCATGGAGGATATTCCTTCTGATCATTACAAGAAATGGCGGAGAAGAGTGGACTAAGGACTATGTGAATCCCATCAGTTATGATGCAGTAGGACATTATATTGATATAATTTATGAAGAGCATTATAAGCGGTATAAAGAGGAGTTCGGGAAGACAATAAAAGGATTTTTTATAGATGAACCACGTTTTGGAAGCGCCTCCTCCTATGAGACAACTCTTGGCAAAACAGGGTATGTATATCCCTGGAGCGAGGAAGTCATGGAGGCTTTGGAGGAGGAATACCCGGGCGGCATGAGCTGCCGTCTGCCATTTTTGTGGAGCAGTGAGAACGAGGTGTGCAGGGATGTGCAGTACGCATACATGAATGTTGTCTCAAAGCTGTTTGCGAGGGATTTTACCGGACAGATAGGAAAATGGTGCAGGTCTCATGGGGTGAAGGTGATCGGCCATATTGTGGAGGATAACGGAGCGCATGCCAGACTGGGCTTCGGACCCGGACATTATTTCCGCAGTATGGAGGGATTTGATACGGCAGGACTGGATGTGGTGTACCAGGTCTGGCCTGAATACAAGGACGGCTTCCACACGACGCCCTTTGGGTATCTGGATTCAGAGTTCTTCTACTGGGGGCTCAGTAAGATGGCTTCCTCAGCAGCACATCTGGACCCGGCCAAAAAAGGGATCACCATATGTGAAATCTTCGGCGCATATGGCTGGCAGGAAGGCCTGAAGCTGATGAAATGGCTGACAGACCATGTCTGCGTGAGAGGAATCAATGTGTTAGTTCCCCATGCTTTTTCACCAAAGTATCAGGATCCAGACTGTCCGCCTCACTTTTACGCCAGAGGAGAAAATCCTCAATGGAAATATTTTAGAAAATGGTCAGATTATGCCAACAGGGTGTGTCATCTGTTAAGCGGCGGTACGCATCATGCTACAGCAGCAGTTCTCTATCATGCAGAGGCCGAGTGGGGAGGCAGGTACCAGCCATTTGAGAAGGCAGTCAGGGCTCTTATGGAGTCTCAGATTGACTGTGATGTGATCCCGGGCGACTGCTTTGCGGACGGCAAAGGCCTTTCAGCTGAGGATGGACGCCTGCATATTGGGGATGAATATTATGACGTACTCATTGTTCCGTATGCACAGTGCCTTCCAGAGGCGCTGCTGGCTGCCTTTGACAGGGCCGCGAAGGACGGTATCCCCGTTCTGTTTGTGGACGATTATCCTGAGCATGTATATTACAAATATGGTGATGCCGGTATACTTGATGTACTGCGGGATAATCCAGGCATTGACGTGTGCGGGCTGGATAAGATAGCTGAGTGGATGAAGGAGAGAGGCTTTAATGATATCAGGACAGATAAATCATATCCTGACCTGAGATGCCTGCATTATGAGAAGGAAAAGAAGAGCATATACTTCTTTACAAATGAGAGCAAGTACCAGACAGTCAGGGCAGAGATCACGCTGAAGGAAAAAGGAAATCTTGTCTTCTATGATGCTATGGAGGATAAGTATTATGCAGCCGGAGGAAAACAAATAAAGGAAGGGTTTGTCTTTAAACTGATTCTTGAGCCTTACCAGTCACTCTTCGTGCTGCATGCACCGGAAGATGCGGTTATCAGCAGAAGGATCCCGGTTATGGGTGAGGAGATGACAGTAGCAGATCAGATGGCGGATAAAGAGTTGGATAAAGAGACGGATAAGCGGCCTGATATTTCCGGAAAAATACTGTCCCTTGAAGGCGGCTGGCAGATATCCGCAGACGGACCGGACGGCGAGCATAAGTATCTGCGGGACATCACGGAATTAGTCAATATTTCAGGACCGGATATACTCCCTGATTATTCAGGAACTGTCAGTTATGAGAAATCATTTTTCCTGGAAAAGGAGGAAACGCTGGGGGACGTGTTCCTTGACTTGGGTGATGTGTATGAGACAGGCGAGGTATCAGTAAACGGTATCCCGGCAGGGATCAGGATATGTCCGCCGTATACCTTTGAACTAAGAGGATGCAGGGAAGGTGAAAACAGGCTGCTTGTAAAGGTAACAAATACGCTTGCAAAAGAGAGGCAGGGAAACATCTTTGACAGAGCCATGCCTCAGGAGCCTTCAGGTCTGCTGGGGCCTGTCCGCCTGTATCTTTCACGGAACTCTTTTGGCGAGCAGTGATATTCCTGGCGGAACTTTTTATAAAAATAAGTAGTATTTTCATATCCGTTTAAATGTGCGATCTCTTCTATAGACAGGCCGGTGTTCTGCAGCTGGCCTGTAATGGAGAGAAAGCGCTGCTGCTGGATAAGTTCCTTAAAAGTCATTCCTGTCTTTTTCTTCAGCATGGTAGTCAGATAGTTGGGATTCAGTGAAAATGCTCTGGCGGTGGATATCAGGCTGCAGGTCAGGTAATTGGCTCTTATATATCTCAGGATCGGTATCAGTGGTGATTCTGTGTCCTGTGAGCTCTGCTGTTCATAGACGTTTACCAGTTCCAGGAATAAAAGGCTGATGAGGCTGCTGACAATAGATGGAGCATTGCCTGAGGGCGACAGATGCTCAAGCATCAGCTCATTCATAATGAAAGGAATACGTCTGTTGTCCTCTGAAGGAAAGAAGAGGTAATTGTCATGTGAAGCCATGGCTGACAAGGCGTCGGACAGGAAGCGGGACAGTACGCTTTCTTCTGAGAAGTGGTGGAAAAAGACTTCTGTAAAGAAAGGTTTATTGATCACGATACTGATGTGGATATCATTTTCGCCCAGATAACCAATGGAGTGAGGGGTATCGGAATCAAGTATGTAGATCTGTCCTTTTTTCAAAGTATAGACCCGGTCCCGCACCATGTGCTCACAGGACCCGGAAAACATATAACCCAGCTCTATCCATGGATGGATATGAGGCAGGACCGGCCGGAAACGGCCGGTCTTTGTCAGCTTAAGCTCAGGATGGGGCGTATACTTAAAAAGGCCGGAAGCTCCGCCGTCCATCATATATACGGTCGTAATATAATCTTTGATAGAAAAAGAGTCAGAAAAGAAAGGTTTTTCTAAATATATTTTTTCTGCCGGTTCTATAGTGTGTAAAAGCTGTTCCAGAGTCTTGTAATTCATGGGGCCTCCTTAATGTGATGGGAAAGATATTTCTATTATAGCTGTTTATTTCCGGGAAGGCAACGGGAGGGACTGCCTTCACTATTCTCAGTGACGTGTGAACAGTGACGCCAATGTTCCTTGACAGTGTATATGGTACCTGATACGATAGAAAGTATAGATATTGACCGTTATAGTTTCAGAAGCCATTGCGTATGTGGACAGTGGCCGGATGACAGAAAGGAGAAGATAACACACGGGAACAAGAGATGTATTATAAAACACAAAGGAGGATTTAAAATGGATGATTTGAAGAAGCTGACCAATGAGGCAGGCGCACCCGTCGCCGAAAATGAGCATTCTATGACAGCAGGCCCGCGCGGGCCGGTGATGCTGCAGGATGTATGGCTGCTGGAAAAACTGGCCCACTTTGACAGAGAAGTGATTCCGGAGCGCAGGATGCATGCAAAGGGCTGGGGCGCCTACGGTAAATTTACTGTGACCCACGATATCACGAACTACACTAAGGCAAAGCTTTTTTCCGAGATCGGCAAAGAGACTGAACTGTTCATTCGTTTTTCTACTGTAGCGGGTGAACGCGGGGCTGCTGATGCAGAGCGGGATATCCGGGGCGTAGCTGTTAAGTTTTACACAGAAGAAGGCAACTGGGACCTGGTCGGAAACAATACTCCTACCTTCTTCCTGCGTGATGTACATAACTTCCCGGATTTAAACCGCGCTGTCAAGCGCGACCCGCGCACAGGGATGCGCAGCGCCCAGAACAACTGGGATTTCTGGACCCTTCTGCCTGAGACATTCCACCAGACCACTATCGTCATGTCAGACCGGGGCATCCCGGACGGATTCAGGCATATGCATTTTTATGGAGAACACACCTTCTCAATGTACAATGCCAAGAATGAGCGTGTATGGGTAAAATTCCACTTCCGCACCCAGCAGGGCATCAAAAATCTGACGGATGGCGAGGCGGCAGCAGTCTGTGCAAATGACCGTGAAAGCGCAGGCCGTGACCTTTTTGAAGCGATCGAGAGAGGGGATTATCCTAAGTGGACTATGTATATTCAGGTGATGACTGAGGAACAGGCGAAAAAGCACTATGAAAATCCTTTTGATATCACTAAAATCTGGAAACACAAAGAATTTCCTCTCATTGAAGTGGGTGAACTGGAATTAAACCGCTGGCCTGAGAATTATTTTGCTGAGGTGGAGCAGGCAGCATTTACTCCTGCCCATGTAGTGCCCGGCATTGGTTTTTCGCCGGATAAATTCCTGCAGGGAAGGCTGTTTGTCTATGGAGATGCACACCGTTACCGCCTTGGCGTTAATGCAAACCAGATCCCGGTCAACCAGGCAAAACATGCACATGTAGCCGACTACCACCGGGACGGGGCTATGCGGGTGGATGGCAATTATGGCGGTGCTCCGGCCTACAGTCCTAACAGCGCAGGTGTCTGGGCAGCCCAGCCAGAAGTCATGGAACCGCCTCTGGATCTGTCAGGCGCTATGTATGCATACGATCCGGCGGATGATCCCACCGATGACTGTTTCCGTGCAGGCGGTGATCTATGGCGTATCATGACAGAGGACAAGAAGGCCCTCCTCATAGAAAATACTGCCCGCAACATCCAGCCTGTCACTGAAAATATAAAGTACCGCCATGCTGTCCATTGCTACTGGGCGGACAAGGAATACGGCGAGCGCATGAGCGAAGCTCTGGGTCTCTCCACAGACAGAGTCAGGGAGCTGGCTGAGGGCGATCACAGGGCGCTGATTCAGGCAACATTAAAGTAGTAAAATAATTAGAAGGCTGCCAGTTACAGCGTTTAAGTGCCATTTCTCCGGTGATAATCTCAGTGGAGAAATGGCACTTTTTTGCTTCATGACAAATAGTTCTGCTTCATTAAGCACGGTTACAGAAGACTTCATATGCCGTATATTCATGATCATAATGATAACCCAGTTTTTCCGCCAGGGCGACAGACCACTTATTTTGGGCATCCCAGCTGGGATACAGCCCCCGCTTTTTGCATTCAAGAATAAGTCCTGCGGCGCAGGCATACGCCAGCCCCCTTCTGCGGTAATCTTCCCTGGTATCTATTTCTATCTCAATACCCTCCCTGTATGTAGAATAAGAGGATGCGCCGGAGACGAGTTCTCCATCTTTGAGGATGACAACACCCAGTCCCAGCTTCTTATATGTCTTGTAATCCGGATATAAGGAGACAAAGCACCTGCTCCAGAGATTTGCTCTGCAATAATGATAGAGTTCTTCATCGATCAGCTTCATGGAATATGACGGATCCAGAGAATCCACGGCGCTCTTTAGCCGGGCATAATCAAAGATGTCAGGCTCCTTTTTGATTGCATAGCGTACAGTCTTTCTGGCCCTGTTAGAATAGATCTGCTCAATGAACCTTCCCCATTCTTCTGTCTGAGGAACCATTATAAGGTAGTCAGGGCGGTCCTCTGTGTCAAACTCCACCAGCTCCAAATCTGGTTTTCCGGCAAAAAAACAGAAATCTCCCAGTACGGCCATGGCAGAAACGAGATCCCCTGTGTCCTTCACGTAGATATCGCCCATAGTCCCATCAAGACAGGACCAGATTATAGTCTCCTCCCAGTTTGCGAACAGCTCAGGTATTACTTTGCTGTATGCGTGATTGTTCTGTATATCATTTATTTTTGTAAGCATGATAAATTCCTTTCTTCAGAGGCAGAATAAGAGGCCGGATATATTTATGGTTACTATTTACGGCTCCGCCGAAAGTGTGGTTCTGCGGATAATAACTATTTATTAATATTATAGCAGGGGAGAAGGTAAATGTCTTTGCTTTTCTGATAAAATTGCCAAATGCTTTTTAATACATGTATTTCGGACTGGTGGGTATAAAACCATATTTTATAAAAAAGATTAGATTTGGGCAACATGAAAAGGCACCCATTCATGAGTGCCTTTTCATGTTGCCCTTACGGCGAAAAATTTTCTTAATAAAATACCCTTACGGCGTATATTTCTCTTATTATTTTCATTCTATGGCGTATGTACCAAATTGTCAATTGGTTTCTTCTCTTTTTGGGACAGCAGTAATAGTTTCTGCATCTTTTAAGATATTATACGATTCAAGCAGCTTGTTGTATGCCTCCTGCAGTTCAGTATTCTTTTTCTGTTTGGCTTCATAGTCACGAACACCTCTTGCAAATCATTATCCAATGAACGGGTTTACTCCTGAAATGTCTTTTCCTTTCCGATAAATTCTCCAACTGTCCCCTGCATATATTCTATGGACTCACAAGGCCGGTTTTTCTATAATTCAATCAGGAAAGTATTCAGAGGAGGTAGAAATAGTGGGATTTCAATTTGGAGTGGATTATTATCCCGAACACTGGGGCAGAGAAAGGCTGGAGAAAGATGCGGAACTAATGGAGGAAATGGGGATCGGAGCAGTTCGGATGGCGGAATTTGCCTGGAGCAGGATAGAACCTGAGCCGGGGGTATTCTGTTTTGAATGGCTGGATGAGGCGGTTTCTGTAATGTACCGGCATGGTATCAGTACAATCCTGGGAACACCCACGGCAGCTCCGCCGGCCTGGCTGACAGAAAAGTATCCTGACATCCTGCCGGTGGACAGCCATGGCATGGTAAAGGGGTTTGGCGGGCGTCACCATGACTGCCATAGCAGCCAGGATTATAGAAACGCGGTGGGAGAGCTGGTCACAGCGATGGCCCGGCACTACAGGGACCATCCTGCCATAGCAGGATGGCAGATAGATAACGAGCTGGGCAACAGCCACGAGGATCTGTGTATGTGTCCCTCCTGCCAGAGAGCCTTTCAGGAATGGCTGAAGCGCAGATATAAAACTATACAGGAGCTGAATAAGAGCTGGGGAACTGTATTCTGGAGCCAGGAATACCAGAAATTTGAGCAGATACCAGCCCCCAGGGACGTGCCCACTGCACATAATCCTTCTCTATTGCTGAACTGGCGGCGTTTCTGTTCAGATCTGGTAATAGATTTTTTGAAATATCAGGCGGATATTATAAGAACCATATGTCCCGGACATATGGTTACACATAATCTTATGGGATTTTATGATAAGACGGATTATTTTAAGATGGCAGAGCAGCTGGATATAGCGGCTAATGACCAGTATCCAACAGGATATTACTTTGAACAGCCGGGACAGTCTCCGGATGAGGTGGCAGCCTGCTATGATTTTATCAGGAGTGTGAAAAAGAAACCATTCTGGATGATGGAGATGCAGTCGGGCGCTACGGGTGGAAGTATCATAGGACGCACACCAAAGCCGGGCCAGCTGAAGCTGTGGACATATCAGACGGCAGCACACGGAGCGGATGCTGTTGTATTTTTCAGATGGAGGACATGTCTGTTTGGGACAGAACAATTCTGGCATGGCATTCTCCCTCATGACGGCGTGCCGGGAAGGACGTTCCGGGAGCTGGCCGGGGTGATTCAGGAACTGGCACCCGTGATGAAGGATATGGAAGGGATATGCCAGAGGGCAGAAACTGCGATTGTCTTTTCCTATGACCAGGACTGGGCGTTTAAAATACAGCCCCACCACCCTGAGCTGACTTACACGGGGCAGGTCCAGATGATCTATAAAAGTCTTTATTCCCAGAATATACCGGTAGATTTTATAAGGGAAGGGGATAAGATGGATGAGTATAAGCTTGTATTTGCTCCGCTGTCAATACTGATGGATGAAGAGTTAGCCGGAAGATACGGGGATTATGTAAGAAATGGCGGGCATCTTGTCATGACCATGAGATCAGGGGCAAAGGACAGGGAAAATGTATGCAGCCAGAGTACTCTGCCTGGATATCTGGCGGATTTGCTGGGCATTAACGTACACGAATATGACTGCCTGCTCATGGATGAAGCTGTTTTGACAGACCAGGACGGGAACGCGGCAGGGTATGGAAGGAAATGGTGTGATATTATCAGTCCGATAAATGCACAGCCATTATTATATTACGGAAATCAGTATTATCAGGGGATGCCTGCCCTCACATGCAGCCAGTCAGGAAAGGGCAGAGCCTATTATGCAGGGTGTGAGCCGGAACAGAAGCTGCTGGACAGGCTGACAGCTGACTGGGTCCGGGAGGCTGGGATCAGCTGCCCGTACAGCCAGGCATCTGCTTCGGGTATGGACAGCGGAAATGCTGAGGTTGAGATCGTGTTCAGGCCCGGCAGGAAGCATGACTATTTATTTGTAATGAATCATGACGAGTCGGTGAAAGAGTACGCTCTGGATCCTGAATGGAGAGAACTGAGCGGGGATGATGCCGCAGTGGAAGGGACCGTCAGAGAGATGGATGGCAGAACAGAGATACACAGAAAGCTGGGTACCTTTGGGGTAAATGTATTCTTCCGGGATAAGCCAGAGAGATGAAGGAGGGCCTAAGATGGTACAAAATAACAGATCAGGTTCAGACAGACTCAGAGAAGTATTAGAAGAGAGAGGCGGCAATTATATCTATCCTTTTCTGTGGATGCATGGTGAGCCTCATGATATTCTGCTTCAGGAAATGGAAAAGATCAGAAGCTGCGGTGTCCGGGGATTGTGTATAGAGGCCAGGCCGCATCCGGACTTTGCAGGCCCGGGTTGGTGGAAGGACATGGATTTTGTCATGGAGTATGCCAGGAAGTTCAATATGCAGGTATGGCTGCTGGATGATGACCATTTTCCCACGGGGCACGCTAACGGAGCATTTTCCGGGGGAGATAATCCCCTGGCTAATAAGTTTTTAACTGTATGGAACACAGATGTCCTGGGACCTGTGAAAAATGCCTCCCTGCCTGTGGAAGCAGTGATGGAAGGGGAGGGGCAGCTGCTCAGAACCGTACTGGTTAAAAGAAAAGCCCAGGATTCTGCAGAGCTGGAACTGGAAACAGCTATAGATGTGACTTCACTCATAAACGGAGGATGGCTGGAGACAGATATCCCTGACGGCCTGTGGAGGATTATGATATTCTATACGACTCACCGGGGGGACGGAAAGCTGGATTATTTTAATATCCTGGACAGCCGTTCGGTAAAGGTGCTGATCGACCAGGTCTATGAGGCACATTATGAACATTATAAGGATGATTTTGGGACAGTGTTCACAGGCTTTTTCTCGGATGAGCCTGAATTTGGAAATTTGCCGGGGTATGATTTTCAGGCCAGGCTGGGACGGGGAATGAAGTATATCCCCTGGAGCGGCGAACTGGAGGAGAGGCTTAAGAACAGATGGGGAAACTCTTTTTATAAATATCTTCCGGCGTTGTGGAATGAGGCGGGGGATATGACAGGTTCTGTCAGATATGAGTATATGGATGAGACAACAAAGCAGCTGGCCTGTTCTTTTTCCGGCCAGATAGGCAGCTGGTGCAGAAATCATGGCGTCATGCATCTGGGACATATTATTGAGGACGACAATTCTCATGGAAGGCTTGGCTGCAGTACAGGCCATTACTTCAGGAGTATATGGGAAATGGGCATGTCCGGCATTGATGTGGTTCTGCAGCAGGTGATGCCCGGTATGGATCAGGTGATCCACCAGTGGGTGGCCTCAGACAGGGACGGGGAGTTCTTTCATTATGGCCTGGGCAAGATGGGAAGCTCTCTGGCCCATATTGACGGAAAAAAGGCGGGGAATTCACTCTGTGAGATTTTCGGGGCATATGGCTGGCAGGAGAGCACAGCTCTGATGAAATGGCTGGCGGATCACATGATGAGCCGCGGGATCAATCATTTTGTGCCCCATGCCTTTTCACCCAAGGAATACCCGGATCCGGACTGTCCGCCTCATTTCTACGCCGGAGGGCATCATGGCCAGTTTCACTGTTTTGCAATGCTGATGAAGTATATGAACAGAATCTGCCATCTCTTTAGCGGAGGGACATATGCAGCCAGAGCTGCCATCTTCTACCATGCTGATGCGGGGTGGGCAGGTAAGACAATGCTTTTTCAGAAGCCGCTGCGGGCTTTAATGGAGCATCAGATCGAGGCGGATATTATCCCCTTTGACCTGATGGCAGGGACAATGCCCGTACAGGCAGAATACGGGAGGAAACTGACAATAGGTTCTCAGAGGTATGAGGCTGTTATTGTTCCATTCTGTGAACAGATACCGGACTGGGCGGCAGAGGAGCTGATAAGGCTGGGGAAGGCGGGATGCCCTGTTTTCTTTGCGGGAGGTGTACCTGAAGGGATATGCGGGACCAAAAAGAGGAGAGATACAGACCGGATCCTCAAACGGCTTGCGGAATCGGGAAAGGAGACGGATATTGAACATCTGGCAGAAGAAACATCAGCTGTGATACATCCTCTGGCAGTCTGTGAAAACGGGGGTCCTGCTCTCAGGATCTATACATATGAGAGTGATTACGGATGTGCTGTCTGCTGCTTTAATGAGAGTACTTCACAGAAAACAGATGCCCGCCTTGTCTATTACGGAAGTGAATGGACAGCAGTCAGATACAATGCTATGGAAAATAAAGTGTTTATGCTGCCTGCCGAAAGGCGCCTGAGGGACAATGGTGTCAGAGTCCCCCTGAATCTGGAGCCGAAGGAAGCATGCGTCATCATATTTACAGAGACAGAGCCGGATGGATGTCCGGTCTACCTGCCATATGAGGAGGAAGGGGAGGAATTGCAGGCTGTCTGGAAAATCTCATCCAGGGAGATACACCGCAGCTGTGACGGGTGCCAGAGTATAGCATGGATTGACAGGGGAGAAGAATTTCCTGTTCTGACAGGCTGGGCGGCAGCACAAAAATTTAACGGGACTATTATTTATGAGGCGGAGATTGATTCCTCTGAAAGAGAAAAAAGGTACTTAAGATTCCCCGAAGCGGATGGATGCATGAGTATTTATGTAAATGAAGGGCTATGCGGGCGTTTATTCAGTCCTCCGTATGTGCAGGAATTAGAACTGGAACCGGGTAAGAACAGGATCAGGATAGATGTCCATACAACGCCGGTCTACGAGTCATGTGACAGCTGGTCGGCTCTTTCCGTACTCACTCCGCCCGGTCTGGTCAGAAAGCCGGTCTGGGTGAAGCTGAAGAAGATGAATGAAAGCAGGTGATGAGATGGGAAAAAGCATACCGCGGCTGTGGTACAGGCAGCCGGCAGAATCATTTTCCCAGGCCCTGCCTGTGGGAAATGGTTCTTTTGGGGCTATGGTGTATGGAGGATATCCCAGGGAGAAAATGACGCTGAACATGGACACGCTGTGGTCAGGTACTGAAGAATGCTGGAGGAAAGACCAGCACATACCCCCAGGCGAACTGGAAAGAGTGAGAGGCCTGGTGTGGGAGGGGAAATATTTCGAGGCCGGGCAGAGAATGAAGGAGACAATGCTGGGAACCTGGAATGAATCATATACCACGGCGGGCAGTCTGGAAATTGAATATCTTAACTCATTCCCGGCACTTGAATATGAGAGAGAGCTTCGGCTGGATACAGCGCTCTCAACTGTAAAAGCCGGCTCTGAGGGGAGAGAGGTCAGCAGCAGGGCCATATGTTCTGCACCGGCAGATGCATTGGCGGTACATCTGTCCAGCAATGGGATACCTGTTTCAGCAAGGATTTCTTTAAACACGCCCCATCCATTCTGCCGCAGGGCAGCGGGGAGCACGATCGTCTGTCTGCATGGAACGGCACCCGGCCATGTGGAACCAAATTATGTGGAGAGCCGTACTCCTGTTAAATATGATATGGAACATCCGGGGATAAGATTTTCGCTGATGATGGGTATCACCAGGACAGACGGGAGTGTCCGCATTGAGGAAGACGAAAGCCTTCTTGCGGAAAATTTTACTGACCTTACATTGCTGGTCCTGGGGGAGACGGGCTACAGGGGGTATAAAAAGCCTCTGGAAGAGAATTATGAGAACCTGGATATGGAGAACATGAGGAAATGGAGAAAGTCATCAGAGAAGAGCTGGGAACAGCTGGAAAAAGAACATATCAGAGACTACGCAGAGCTGTATGGGCGGGTGGAACTTGTAATCTGGGATGGAGAGAATGAAAACAGGGATGAGGATTATGAAGAACTTCCCACAGATATGCGGTTAAACAGAATACGCAGCCTGATGGCAGCAGACGGCTCCGGGCAGAGAAAAGACGGAGAGGGAGCCTTATATGACTCAGGTTTGTACAGTCTGTTATTTCAGTATGGCCGTTATCTGATGATCTCATCCTCGAGGCCTGTACACAGGGAATCACAGCCTGCTAACCTGCAGGGGATCTGGTGTGAGGATGTGCGGCCTGTATGGAGCAGCAACTGGACCACAAATATTAATACAGAGATGAACTACTGGCTGTGCGGGCCATGCAGCCTGCCGGAATGTGAAGAGCCCCTGTTCCATATGCAGGACGAACTGCGCCTGTCAGGGAGAACAGCGGCAGAAGCGCTGGGGTGCAGAGGATTTGCCGTGCACCACAATACAGACCTTTGGCGTCAGGCTGTTCCGGCATCAGGTGAAGTGAAGTGGGCATTCTGGCCAATGGGAGGCATCTGGCTGGCCCAGAGCTTTTACCAGCACTATCTGTATACAAGGGATGAGCGTTTTTTGCGGGAGCGCGCCTATCCGGTCTGCAGGGAATGTGTTGAATTTATTATTGATTATCTTGTCCAGGGACCGGATGGGAGATGGCACACCTGCCCGTCAACCTCACCGGAAAATACGTTTCTGGATGAGAGAGGCAGAGAGTGCTGTGTCAGCGCCTCGTCCACAATGGATATAGCGCTGGTCAGAGAGGCGCTGGAAAATATGAAGGAAATATGCACGGTGCTTGGAATTGAAGATGATCTGCAGAGGCAGGCAGAAGACCTCCTGAAAGGGCTGCCGGGTTATCAGACCGGAAGGTATGGGCAGCTCAGGGAATGGCTGGAAGACTTTGAGGAAGCGGATCCCGGGCACAGACATTTTGCCCATCTGGCAGGCTTCCATCCCATGCAGCAGATCAGCCGGCACAGGCAGAAGGAATTGCTTCCTGCTGTCAGAAGGACCATTGAGCGCAGAACAGAGTACGCGAGAATACATATAGGGTGGAACGCAGCTTGGCTGGTGAATTTCTATGCAAGACTGGGAGATGCTGAGGCGGCGGAAAACTGCCTTTCTCAAATGCTGGGACATTCCGTCTATGATAATCTGCTGGACCTTCATCCCCCGCTGGGAGAGGGACCGGGAGAAAGGGAGATATTTCAGATAGACGGGAACCTGGGGGCAGCAGCCGGGATCGCAGAATTACTCATGCAGAGCAGTTTTGAGCAGGGAACGGCCCGGCTGGATCTGCTGTATGCGCTGCCGTACAGGTGGAAGAACGGCAGAGTGAGGGGACTTACAGCAAGAGGAGGGTTCGGGGTATCTATAGAATGGCAGGACGGGCATCTGACGAAAGCATACATTGAGGCGGCAGAGGATGGAAAGCTGCTTCTGACGGCAAGGGATCCCTTTACTGTGCAGCTGGCCAAAACAGCAGATAACAGGAATGAGAGTAGGCACAAAATACAGGCAGACGGCAGCGGCGGGGAATATACGGCAGAAATTTATGCCAGGGCAGGAAAAAAATATGTGGCCTGCGGGTTACTCTTTGCGAAGTGAACAGTATGACTTTTGCCGGACATCCGGAGAAAATGGAGGATATATATGAGAAGGATAGGTGAATTAATAAAGATCAGGCCGGAACGCCTGGAAGAATATAAGGCATATCACGCTGATCCCTGGCCTGAAGTGAACAGGATGATCAAAGAGTGCAATATTACTAATTACAGTATTTACCACTATGGTGAATATCTATTTGCATGTTATGAGTATACAGGGGAGGATTACGAGGGGGATATGGCTAAGATGGCTGCCGATCCGGCTACACAGAAATGGTGGGATGTGGTAAAACCCTGCCAGCAGAGTCTGGAAGAGCCGGATAGCGGCAGCTGGTGGACGGGGATGGAGGAAGTGTATCACCTTGAGTAAATAGTCCATATGGTTTCTATGAATTGTTCATGTAATAAAAAAGCAGCGCGGATTATAATGAGGCTATCAAACAAACAGGGTGTAAGGAGGATACAGTATGAAAAAGAAACAGATTACGGCGCTGTTATTATCAGGCGTACTTGCAGCGGGTGCTGTGCTGGCGGGATGCGGGACTGGCGGATCCCCGGCGAAAAAAGAGACAGAAGAGGACGGCACTAAGAAGAGCACAGAAGCCCAGACGGATAAGGAATCAGAAAAAGATGCAGAAGAGGGCGGGGAGGATAAGGATACTGAGACCACGGCAGCGCTGGACTATGACGGCGTGACGTTAAGTGTTGTGCTTGCGCAGGGATGGGATACACCGGGAAGAGAAGCACTCTTTCAGAAGTATACAGACAAGACAGGCGTAAAGTTTGACATTCAGATGCTCCCTGACGATACGGCGGCAGAACTTGTAAAGACAAAATTTGCCACAAAGGAGCTTCCGGATATTATCTTTAACTCAGGTTCTGTGAGGGAGCACACCTACATGCTTCCGGAGGAAAACCTGCTGGATCTGACTGAGGAGCCGTGGGCGGACCAGCTGGTCAATGAGGAAGCGATGATGGTGAACGGAAAGATCTGGGGACTCCCCATGGGAGGACAGGGATACTTCTGCTTTGCAGTCAACAAAAAGGTATTTGAAGATAATAAGCTGGAGATACCGGCCTCCAAGGAAGAACTGGAGAAATGCTTTGAGACCTTAAAGGATAATGGAATACAGCCTATGTATCTCGGTTCGAAAGATCCGTGGCTGGTAGGGAATATGACAAGCGGAGGAATCCAGAAAGCCCTGGATGCAGATCCGGAACTGATCAATAAGCTGGATAGAAATGAGATCACTTATTCAGAGATCCCGGGAATGACATCCGTGCTTGAAGACCTGCGCAGATGGAATGAAAAGGGCTGGCTGGGTGCCAATACTATGGCTGATTCCTGGGACGGGGAATTTAAGGCATTTGGTGAAAATCTCTGTGGAGTCACGATCGGCCTTACCACCTGGGACAAGACAATGGAAGAAAAATACCCTGGTTCATCTGAAAACATGATATTTATTCCCTACTATATAGGAGATGCCGATACATATTTTGCAGGAACGACAGCGCAGTGGTATATTCCCAAAGACGGTAAGCACACGGATATAGTAAAGGATTTCTTCAGATTCTGTACGGAGCAGGAAAATCTGAATGAGTTTTATAAAGCAATGGGTGAAGCTTCCACACCGTGGAAGGATGTGGAGGTAGAATGCCTCACGCCTACAAAGCAGCTGATAGAGGATCTGAATGCAGGAAAGTACTCTTTCCATTACGGACATAATTCACTCGTACAGGGTCAGGACTTTGACGGACTGTGCAAGCTGGCACAGGAGGTTCTGATAGGAAATAAGACTGCAGAAGAAGCGGTAAAAGAATACGATACTATGAGAGCGCAGATCTGTAAGGCGCTTGGTATGGAAGGCTTCTGACAGTAAGAAATCTGGGGGCTGCCGCTGCTGGCAGCTCCCTTCGCATTATAGGGGAGGTACTGCATGAATCCAAAGAAAACATATCCAAATTATTTCTGGTTTATACCTTTTATTATTTATACTGTTATTTTTATCCTGCCAAGTGTGCTGGGACTGCTGTATTCTTTTACTAACTGGACCATCTATTCCTCGCAGAAGACCTTCTGCGGACTTGAGAATTATAAGGTACTGCTTGGAGATTCTATGTTTAAGAGCGGATTCGGCAATACTATTGCATTTACGGTCCTGACTACCATATGTAAGACCGCTCTTGGTTTTGCTCTTGCTCTTGCACTCAATACAAAGATGAGGACAAGGAATGCCCTGCGGACAGTTTTTTATCTGCCGGCTGTTTTAAGCACTCTTATAGTGGGGATTATATTTAAATCCATACTGATGCCTAATACAGGGCTTCTCAACCAACTGTTTCACATTTTCAGCCCCGCCCTGGGAGCTAATGACTGGCTGGGGCAGCCGTCCACTGCCATGGCTTCCGTTATCTTTGTGGAGATATGGAGGGGATCAGGGTTCTGCATGATCATCATACTGGCAGGGCTGCAGAGCATATCCAGTGAATATTACGAGGCGGCAACTATTGACGGCGCCACCGGCTGGCAGAAGTTCAGGACAATAACTCTGCCCCTGATGATGCCCACTTTAAATACAGTCATATCTTTAAATGTTATCGGAGGGCTGAAGGTATTTGACCTGATCATTGCACTGACTAAGGGAGGGCCTGGTTTCTCTACTGAGGTACTGAGCACCACGGTCTATAAGTATCTTGGAAATGGCGCTATGGGAGTGGGAAGTGCTGCAAATATGTGCCTGACTATATTTATTATCCTGATTTTTGCAATTGTGAACGGAGGACTTTCCAGAATGGAGGCGGACCAATGAAAAAACAAAAGAGAAGACGGATCCTGCTGGCAGCAGTCATGTGGGTGCTGAGCCTCCTGGTGATCCTGCCCATGGTGCTGGTAATACTGAATTCATTAAAGACACCTGCAGAGGCAGACATTATGAGTATGGAGCTGCCGTCATCACTGAGGTGGGAGAATTTCAAAGTAGTGCTCATTGAGGGAAGAGTGTTCTCATCCTTTTTGAACAGTGCTATAATCACCGTATGTGGTGTGCTGCTCTCAGCAGGGCTTGGCACAATGGCGGCTTTTGCTCTTGCCAGGAACAGGAGCAGGCTGAATAAGATCGTACACAAATATTTTATGGCAGGCCTTGTGCTGCCCGTCCAGCTTATATCACTGATCGAGGTGCTCAAAGGACTCCATCTGTATAATAAATATGCGGGCCTTATCCTGGTTTACGTGGCTATCTTTCTTCCGATGACCGTGATGCTCTCCTATGGGGCATTCCAGTCACTGCCAAAAGAGATGGATGAAGCTGCTGTAGTAGACGGATGTACACCCATGCGGCTTTTTATACAGGTGATCCTGCCCCTGACGAAGCCTGTCATAACCACCATTGCAGTGACATTGTTCATGTTTATCTGGAATGATTTTCAGTTCCCTCTGTACCTGATCACAGATTCCAATAAATGGACGCTGGTGATGGGTGTATATGGATTTATGGGAAAATTTTCATCCCAGTGGAATCTTGTCTGCGCACATATCCTGGTATCCAGTGTGCCGGTTATAGTTGTGTATCTGAGCGGACAAAAATATATAGTAGACGGCATGGTGGCAGGTGCTGTAAAAGGATAGGAGGATTGGCCGGTGCTTAAAAGGGTGAGCTATCTGAAAAGGCTTCTGATAGTATACGGAGGTATAATTACTGGGGTATTTCTGGCCTTTTTGGCTGTCTACTGCACCTCTCAGATAAAAAATACCAGGCAGATGACAGATAATGCCATGGAACAGCTGGCATCTAAGGCAGTGTCCCAGTTTGAGAGCATACTGGATGAGATGAGCGATATGTCTTTGAGCCTGGCCGCAAATTCTTCGGTGAAAGGTATTTTAAAGGATGCCATTTCCTATGATTCCCCTCAGAATTATTTCATGTATAACCTGGACGCGGAGAGAACCATCCAGAGTGAGATAATTGGAGTGAGCGGAACAAGATTTTCCCACAAAAGCTTCAATGTGATCTCCGGAAAGTATGATGAGGTAAGCCTCACCCTTTACAAGTCAGATTCACTTAATAAGGAAAAGGTCATGTCTATAGGCTGGATAAATGATATGCTGGAAAACCAGGTCAGCAAGAAGATCATTCCGGTGGGGCCGGACCCATACGGAAGAACAGACGAGAGGACATTTTCATTTGCAAGGCTGATACAGGATGAATTTTCCAGATACGGACTGGTGGACATTCAGTATGGAGATGAATGGATCAGGGACATATTCCAGATGCAGATGCAGGATTATCCTGTACACGGCGTTGTGATGTACAAGGACACGGTTTTCTACACCACAGAGGATGTGCCGGCCGGCCTGAAGGGGCAGCTGTATGAATATGGCACTGAGAAAAAGCCGGACCAGGTGCTGGAGGAAATAGAGCTGGACGGCTCAAAGTATACTGTCTGCACATCAGGGCTTGAAAATTACGATATGAGGATATTTTTCTTCATTGAGACAAATGCGTATATGCAGCCCATTTACAGAATGACAGTTACCATACTGGTTCTGGGGACAAGCGTCCTCCTGCTTGTGATAGCAGTGGTTTTCATGATCTCCTGGACTATGAACAGGCCTATCCGGCAGCTGAGGGATGAGATCGAGCACATGGACTACAAAAAGCTGTCTCTTGGTCCGAAGATCAATACCTCGAATAATGAGATACTCCTGCTGACAAATGCATTCCATGAGATGCTCTCAGGGATCAAAAGATCGAGGGATGAGCTGGTGGAATCCAGAACAAGGGAGATCAAGGCAAATTATGAGGTGCTGCAGGCGCAGATAAATCCCCACTTCATGCACAATATCCTCTCTGTCATAGGACTGATGGGGTATCAGAAGAACGCACCCGAGATCATGGATATGTGCTCCTGCCTTACCAGGATGCTTCAGTACACTACCAGGACGGGGAACCCTGTAGTCAGGCTGGGAGAGGAGCTGGAGCATGTGACTACTTATCTGAAGCTGATGGGGTACCGCTATCTGGATAAGTTAAAGTATGAGGTTACGGTGGAGAATGGGATGGAGGATATCATGATACCTAAGTTTATCCTTCAGCCAGTTGCAGAAAACTGTTTTCAGCATAGTCTTGCCGACTGTACAGAAGAAGAATACTGGATCGGGATAAAGGGAAGCTATACAAAGACGGGCTGGGTCCTGAAGGTGCTGGATAACGGCACAGGCTTTTTGGATGAGGCCATGGAAAGGCTGGAGGAACAGTTTGGAAGGCTGGAGGAGGAGCTAAAGGATGGCAGCAGCCTGCCTGATATGGGAATAGGAGGTTTGGCTCTCATCAATACCTATGCCAGGCTGGCTCTTTATTCCGGAGGGAAGATACATTTGACCGTATCAAACAGAGACGGAGGAGGATCCTGTGTGACGTTTGAGTTTAAAGGAGATGACAGCAATGATTGACGTTTTGATCGTGGAAGATGAACCGGCTATACTGATGGGGATCATGCAGCTCGTAGAAAGCCTGGAGCTGCCCATAGAGGTACAGGGAGGATGCGGAAACGGAATAGATGCGATGAAGCTCATCGGGCAGAAGAAGCCGGATGTGGTGATTACGGATATACGCATGCCGGGAATGAGCGGGCTTGAGCTTATTGAAAAGAGCCAGAAGACCTATCCGGGGATCCAGTATATTGTGCTCAGCGGTTACAGCGAATTTGAATATGCCAAAAAGGCCATCCAATACGGCGTGGAGGAATACATTCTGAAACCGCCTGTACGGGGTGAGCTTTATGACGTATTAAAGAAGCTCTGTGACAGGATAATCAGTGAAAAGGAGGATGAAGAAAAAGAGGCTCTGAGGGGACTGATATTTAACGGAATAACAGAGGATATAAAAACTCCGTCAGGCTGGGGGGAGGGCAGATGTGCTTATCTTTTTATGGTGTGTGCAGGTCCGTTTTCCAGCTGGGCCGAGGAGTTCATACATCCTGACAGGGAGGTGTGGGGCAGTTCCCAAATGGAGGAATGGCTCTGTGGCTGCCTGCAGGGTGAGGACAGGTGCATAGTATTGGAAGGAAGGGCTGAAAATGAAAGGCTGATCCTGCTGCTGGCCAGTGATCATTATATAGATCCTGTTAAACGTCTTGTAAATGAGCTGTCTTTCTACGAAAAACGCCTGGGAATGCCTGTCAACATGGTGATATCGGATGCCCTTTCTTCACCGGGACAGCTTAAGGGCATCTATCAGCAGATACGCCAGTGTATGGCCAACCATGCCCTGTTAGGCAGAAGCCATGCCTGCTTTCTGGAGAGAGAGCAGGAGCAGGGCGCTGTGCTTGCTATTCATAATGATGAAAAGAGAAAATTAGAATCGCTGCTGGCCCAAAATGAGATAAGCGGTATTATAAAGCTGTTTGACAGGATGTGTGAGAGATGGAGTGCGGAGAGGATATCCCAGTCCAGCTGTCTGTTCAGCATAAAATACCTGCTTACTGAGATATACAGAAGCTCACCTGTGCTTATGAAGAAGTACAGGATGGAAGAACTGCTTTATAAAGCTGACGCAGCAGTTGGGAGATCCACTGATTTTCCCGGTCTTTTGGAGGGGATCAGCCAGATCATAAATGAGATGAACAAGACAGCCCGGGAGAGCAGGCTGAATAAAAGGGTGGAGGATGTTGTGGACCTGCTGTATGAATATATTTTAGAGCATTATGCAGAGCCTGTCCCCATAGAGGAATTTGTCCGGCAGTTTAATTATAACGCCAACTATATCGCAAACCAGTTCAGCATCATAAAAGGAATATCTGTCAACCGGCTCATTACTGAGCTGCGCCTGGAGAAGGCCAAGGAGCAGCTCATTCACACAGACGCGCTGCTGAAAGATATTGCAGAGCTTGTAGGCTACAGGGATGTTTCCTACTTCAGCCGGATATTCAAGGAGTATACGGGACTTTCTCCCAGGCAGTTCAGATGCCGGGATGAGGTGTAAAGACATTCTGTCCCTCAATGTAAGTCCCCAGACATCTGGAGGTGGAGACAAGTGCATCCCCGGAATAGACGGTAAAGTCAGCGTCCTTGCCTGCCTCAAGAGAACCGGTCCGCTCCTGCAGCCCCAGCACTTCGGCAGGGCGGATGGTGATGGCCTCCAGGGCTTTTAGGGCAGAGAGTCCCCGGGAGATGAGAAATCCCGCCATATATGGCAGAAGCGCAGTGCTGGCGGACTCGTCTGCGGTGAGACTTAAAGGACAGCCTGAATCAGCGAGTACGGCGGCGTTAT
Organism: Murimonas intestini; assembly: GCF_024622195.1. NCBI lineage: Bacteria > Bacillati > Bacillota > Clostridia > Lachnospirales > Lachnospiraceae > Murimonas > Murimonas intestini. The sequence continues at coordinate 2,252 of NZ_JANKBI010000019.1, read as the reverse complement.
CCAGGGAAAAGTCATACCAGCCGGCAACCTGGGTCAGGACAGGCCCGAAGGGAGCGCCGTTTAAGACTACAGGCATGTGGTGTTCTTTTAGGAAGCCGGGGAGTTTCCAGGCTTCGTGTGCACCGTCTATGACAAAGTCAAGATCAAATTCTTCTCCGAGAAGGACTGCCCTCTCCACATCCTGGGCCGCGGAGCAGTAAATCCGCGCTCTGAGTTTTTTCTCCAGAAGGAGCCTTATGGGGGTGAGGCTTTCATCGTCAGGATTTTTAGAAGCTTCCCTGAACTTATCCCTGAGCATCTGGTAAACTGCCATCCTTGTCATGGGGGCCTGGTTTTTGTGGGCGTAAGAACGTACAGGCAGGTCACCCAGGGTAATATTGACCTGTTCGGTGCCAGGAAGCAGCATATTGCTTCCAGTGGCCGAATTGCGCAGCTTTGCACAGATCCCCTGCCCGTCAATAATATTTCCATGGCCTGCAGCTATGTAGCATGTAGTGATCCCGGCGCTGCGTGCCCTGGATATGGCCGGTGAGAACGCATCGAAAGCGTCTGCGCTGTGCAGTCCGGCCGCAAACGGACTGGAAGCGTCAGTCCCGTCCAGGACATCCTCAAAATAATTATAAGGCTCCTTATTTACTCCCAGGTGTGAGCCCGCGTCAATGAATCCCGGGTACAGATAAGCATTAGAATAATCAAGTACGGCTGCCCCCTCCGGGATGGGGATGCCCTCTCCTAAAGCCATGATCTTCCCATCTCTTATAAGCATGACTCCGCTGGGGATGGGAGGAGCTGTGACAGGAAAAATCATGCCCGCCTTTACTGCGGTTATTTTTCCGCTGTCTGCCAGTACATCATTCTTATTGTTTAATGTATTTTCTTTTAATTTATTTTCTTTTTTCATAATTAACCCCATCAATGAGCACATCCGTGCATACAGCAGTATTTTCTAAAGGATTTCCGGTAAATATAGATATGTCGGCGTCCTTGCCGGGTTCCAGTGAGCCTATGCGGCTCTCAAGGCCCAGGTTGCGGGCGGCCTGTATCGTCAGAGCGTTCAGGGCGGCCTGGCTGCTCAATCCGTGGGCGGTGCAGAGGCCTGCCAGAGACGGCAGATAGACAGTATCCCAGCCGGCATCCTGGATGAGTGAAAATGAGACGCCTGCTCTCTCAAGAACACCCGGATTAGAGGGATGGATATCTTTCATTTCCAGCTTCAGGGCGGGGATCAGAAGAGGACCCACACAGCAGCTGACCTGGTGCTCTGCCAGATATTCTGCCGTAAACCGTCCGCTTGTCACGTGTTCCAGAGTATAAGTAAGCCTGAATTCCTCCGCAAGACGCACCGCCATAGTGATATCCTGGGCTGTGTGGCAGTGGATCTTGACACGCCGCTTTCCGGCCAGGGCATCTGCAAGTACTTCCTTTGCCCTGTTGGGAGCATCCAATTTTCCCTTCTCACGCTTTTCCAGGTAAGCGGCAGCTTCTGTAAATGTCCTCCGTATGAGGGCGGCATTGCCCATACGGCTTCCCGGCGTAATGCCTTTCTTTCCATATGTCAGTTTAGGGTTTTCACCGATTGCCATCTTCAGGGGCTGGCATTCGGGTATGATCATATCTTCCGGGCACTGTGCTTCTTTTAACTTTACGGCGATCCCTGTACCGCCCGCCAGATTGGATGAACCTGGAAGGGTGCAGAAGGTTGTAAAGCCTGCGCTGCGTATCAAGGGAATGCAGGGGTCAAAAGGATCCAGAGCATCTATCGCTGACATATCAGGGGTAAAAGGCGCAGTCATCTCGTTAGAATCCTCAGACAGGTGGCCGTGGGATTCTATCAGTCCGGGAGTCACCCACTTATCAGAGGCATCCAGGATGGGGCATCCCTCCGGGATTTTTGTATCAGGCCCGGCTTCCAGGATCTTTCCCCGGCTGGTCACAATGGCGCCGCCTGTGATAAAGCTCCCGCCGGGAAGCAGTAAATGTCCGCATTTAATTGCAAGCATGGCAATCCTCCTCGTATATGAGAACCTGTTTGAAAAATCTGTGCCGCACATCTCACGGAAAGCAATTTTCAAACATGTTCTGTCTCTAATTTAAAATGTAGCTTTAAGTTGATAAAAAGTCAATATAAAGTTGAAAAAAAGACTATTATTCTGCCGCCTATTATGCTATATTGAAAAAAAGATATAACTATTCAGCAGGTCTGTGCATTTGCTGCACAGGCCGTGAGAAAATGATTCAAGGGTGCAAAAATC